>JAPPKQ010000454.1:0-819 GCA_028819945.1 bacterium
GGGCAGTCGCGCTTGATGACCGCCACCAGCCCCTCCGGCAGGGGCGGGTTCAACTTGTCTCCCTGATGCCCGGCGGGACAGTGGGGCCCATCGGTCAAGTCTCGCATCCGCGACGGCGCCTCGCGCTGACGGCGGAGCTTGGCGGGATCTCGCCGGGTGGGCTCAGTCGACGGTGAGTTCGCCCATCCGCGACCAGCCGCTCGCGCCGTCGATCGTGGTATTGATGATGCGCGGGGTCTCGGCGAGCGCCTGGGGCATGTCCGCCATGGCCTGCCTGAAGTGATCGCTGTTGACGTGCGGCCCCGCGCCGTCGGGCTCGAACGCTTCGACCAGGATGAACTCGTTCGGGTCGTCAACGCTGCGTGACCAGTCGAAGAAGAGGTTGCCGGGCTCGGACCGGGTGGCCTCGGTGAAATCACCTACCAGGTCGAGCCATCGCTCGGCCCATTCCAGCTTCGTCCTGAACCGAACGACGATGAAGATCATGGTCGGATCCTAAGCGGGCTCAGCCGGTCGAGGCTGCGGCGTCGCTCCCAGCGGTGACCAGGCCAGGAGGGACGCATCGCCGTCGAACACGTTGGCGACCAGCGGGTGCCCGGCGGCCACCGCGGCGGCCTTGTACTGCATCCAGGACATCACTGCACTGATCGGGGTGCCCGGGCCGTCGTCGAATTGGATCGGGCCGTAGATGTTCGCCGTGTAGATGAGGCCCTCGTCGCGGAGCCCCCCGGTGGTGTCGTGGGGGGGCCCCCCCCCGGCGGTTGACCAAAACCCCGCGGCACAGGCGGGGGGGGGGGGGGTTTGGGGGCCGCGGCGCCC
>JAPPKQ010000454.1:829-4257 GCA_028819945.1 bacterium
ATCAGTCCTCTGGGGGGGGGCCGGGGGGGGGCGTCTTTTGGGGGGGGGGGGTTTTTGGGGGGGTGGGGGGGGGGCCCCGCGGCGCCGCGGGGGGGGGGGGTGGGGGGGCGCCCCCCCCCCGGCTCGTAGAACCAGACGCCGCGTCCAGTGCCGGGCTGGTGAGGGATTCGCGGGCCGAGGCGCGCCGCGACCGCAGGCTCCGCACGGCGGCGTACAGCAGCCACAGCGCGCACCAGGCCACCACGGCGACCAGTATCACGGTCTCATCGCCTGGGCGCAGACCGGGAGCACCGAACGGCTCCACGAAGTACCGGGAGACGAAACCGCCCTGGTAGGGAGTCTCACCCGCAAGGCGCCAGAAGTGCTTCTCCCAGACTGTCAGCGGGCACGGCTGCCCGGCGAGGTTGACCACCGCAGTCGGCGCCAGCACCACCAGGTACCACCGCATCAGCCGGGGCCGCCGTGCGGCCGGCGGCGCGCCCGCGATGAGGAAAACGATCCCCAGCCCGTGCACGAGTGCGATCGCGACCGCCAGTGCCGCCCAAGCCCCCACGGATTCAAACTACTGCGCCGCCTCGAAGCGGGGAACAGTGAACGGGCCGGTGATCTCATGCAACACTGGTCGCGGCAGATCGCGGGGGGAATCCGGTGAGCCGAGGAGGCGCACGGCGCAGAGTCTCCACCTTCCCGCTGAGTCAGAGAGAGGTCCGGCATGAGCAGCAGTCCTGATCCGAAGACGGTCGTCATCATCGGCGCGCTGGACACCAAGGGTGCGGAGTTCGCCTTCGTCAAGGAGCTCATCGAGTCCGAAGGGGTGGACACGCTGGTGGTCGACTTCGGGACGATGGGGGAGCCCGAGCTGGAGCCCGACGTGCCGCGGGCCGAGGTGGCCGCGGCGGCGGACGGCGACATCTCCTACTTCGCCTCCGGCGAGCACAAGGACGAGGCGATGCAGACCATGGCCGCCGGCCTGGCGATCGTCGTCCGCAAGCTGTACGACGAGGGGCGCCTCGGCGGGATCATCGGCATGGGCGGCACCGGCGGCACCTCCATCGCCACAACCGGGATGCGCACTCTGCCGGTGGGTGTGCCCAAGGTGATGGTGTCCACCGTGGCAGGCGGCGACGTCAGCGCCTACGCCGGGACCCGCGACATCACCTTCATCCCGTCCATCGTGGACGTGGCGGGGATCAACAGCATCAGCAGGGTGATCTATGCCAACGCGGCAGGGGCGATCGCCGGCATGGTTCGCCTGGAACACCCCCCGGCCGACGAGGAGCGTCCCCTGGTCACCGCCTCCATGTTCGGCAACACCACGACGTGCGTGGAGCGAGCCCGCGGCGTCGTGGAGGCGGGCGGCTACGAGGTCCTGGTGTTCCACGCCACCGGCATCGGCGGCAACACCATGGAGGCGCTGATCGCCGACGGCTACATCGCCGGCTCGCTGGACATCACGACCACCGAGCTGGCCGACTACGTGTGCGGCGGCGTCTTCAGCGCCGGGCCCGAGCGCTGCAAGGCCGCCTCCGCCGCCGGCATTCCGGCGGTCGTGGTGCCGGGATGCGTCGACATGGCCAACTTCGATGCGATCGAGACGGTCCCCGACAGGTACCAGGGCCGGAACCTGTACGCCTGGAACCCCAACGTCACCCTGCTGCGCACGAACGTGGAGGAGAACGTCCGGATCGGCGAGATGCTGGCCGCCGCCGTCAACATGACCACGGCGCCGACCGCCGTGCTGTTGCCCATGCGCGGCGTGTCGATGCTGGACAGCGAGGGGGAGCGGTTCTGGGATCCCGAGGCCGACGGGGCGTGCTTCGACGCCATCCGAGGTGGCCTCCGGGCGGACATTCCCGTCCATGAGATAGACCACAACATCAACGACCCGGAATTCGCCGACAGCGCAGCCAACGCGCTGCTGGAGATGCTGTAGGGCGCAAGCGGACAGGAGCGGTCCAATGGCAGTTTCACGGAGCGAGATCCTCAGGCGGGTGCGCGCCGAGGTCGCCGCAGGCAGGCCCCTGGTGGGCTGCGGCGCCGGCACCGGCATCTCCGCCAAGTGCGCCGAGGCGGGCGGGGCGGACCTCATCATCATCTACAACTCCGGGCGCTACCGCATGGCCGGGCGCGGCTCGCTGGCCGGTCTGATGCCCTACGGCGACGCCAACGGGATCGTTGTCGAGATGGCCGCCGAGGTGCTCCCCGTGGTGACCGACACGCCGGTTCTGGCAGGGGTCTGCGGCACCGATCCGTTCCGCCTCATGCCGGTGTTCATGAGGCAGTTGAAGGAGATCGGCTTCTCAGGCGTCCAGAACTTCCCGACGGTCGGGCTCATCGACGGCTCGTTCAGAAGCAACCTGGAAGGCACCGGAATGGGCTACGGCAAAGAGGTCGAGGCCATCCGCGTCGCCCACGAGTCGGACCTGTTCACCTCCCCGTACGTCTTCGACGAAGCCCAGGCCGTACAGATGGCCGAGGCGGGCGCCGACATGCTCGTGGCACACGTGGGGCTCACCACGTCGGGCTCCATCGGCGCCACCGACGCCATGACCCTCGACCAGGCCGTCGACACCGTGCAGGCGATCGCCGAGGCGGGCCACGGAGTCCGTGAGGATCTCCTCGTCATCTGCCACGGCGGGCCCTTCGACGAGCCGGCCAACGTCGGCGAGGCGCTCGGGAGACTCCCCCGGAGCGTCGGGTTCTTCGGCGCCTCGAGCATCGAACGCCTACCCACCGAGCGCGCCATCACCGACCAGGTGCGGTCGTTCAAATCCCTCGAACTGGCCTGACCCTCGCCGCGCCGGACCCGTCACGGCGCGCGACGGGCAACTTCCCCCCGGCGGAGTGGACGGGCGCGGCGCGTGGTGGCAGAGTTGGCCGCACATCTGGGAATCGCTGAGAGGAGAGATGCGATGGGTGATCTCAAGTCGGCCGCGGATGCGGTATTGGACGGTGTTGTTTCGGGGTCGCCGCGCGTCCCCGGCGTGTCTGCGGTCGCCACCGACCGTGACGGCGTCATCTACGCCGGAGCTCGGGGTGAGCGTGTGCTCGGGGGCGACCCCTTCACGACCGACACGGTGGTCGCGATCTTCTCCACGACCAAAGCGATCGGCGGCACGGCGTGTCTGCAGCTGGTGGAGCAGGGCGACCTGGACCTCGACGCGCCGGCGAAGGAGTACGCGCCGCGGATCGGAGGACTCCAGGTGCTCGAGGGCTTCGACGACGACGGAACGCCCCGTTTGCGCCCGCCCCGCAGCGACGTCACGACGCGGCAGCTGCTGTGCCACACCGCCGGGCTCACCTACGACTTCTTCAACGAGACGTACACGAGGCTGGCCGACGAGCAGGGCCAGCCGTGGGTGGTGGACGCCTCCTACGCCTCCATCGAGACGCCGCTGCTGTTCGACCCGGGCGAGCAGTGGGAGTAC
>JAPPKQ010000404.1 GCA_028819945.1 bacterium
GCTCACGGCGCTCGGAGTCGATGCGGAGGCGCACGCCGAGCGGCAGCACCATCATCGGGTCGGTGTGGCCGAAGTCCACGTTGCTGACGATGAGCAACTCGACCAGGCCGTACTCTTCGCGCACCGTACGGCACAGCGTGTCCGCGTAGGCCGGGAACAGTGCCGGGTCCAGTTGTCCGCCCGGTCGACCGAGCAGGATTCCGGCCAACGGCTGCAGGCATCCCATCGCCGCCAACGAGCGCAGGAACTGCCTCAGCATCTCCGGCGGCGGCGCCTCTTCCGAGGTCTCCAGAGCCAGAATGGCGCCGCGCAGTGAGTCCGCCGAGGGGAACACCGGGGTTCCGCGGAGCCAGTCCAGCACCTCGACACAGCCGCCGAACAAGGTGCCCTCCGCCACCCCCGCATGCTGGTGGAAGACCGGGCCGGTGCACGGATCGAGCGTGCGTGCGACCGACTGACTCGCGGGGTCCGCCCAGTCCATCTGCTCTACGGTCCAGCCGCTCTCGTTTGGCGGCAGCAGGCCGATCGGATCGGCGCCGAACAGTGTTCTGCGGACGGAATCCACCATGTATCCGAACATGCCCGCGTTCTCCCCGAACCCCGCCATGAACGACGGCCCGTAGAACGACACCACCCCGGCCTTGCGGCACACGCAGTGCGTTACCGTAGTGTCCGAGTAGCCCATGAGTACCTTGGGATTTGCCCGTATCACGTTCACGTCGAGGTACGGCAGGAGCCGGATCGAGTCGTCGCCGCCGATGGTGGCGATGATGCCGTCGACGTTCGGGTCGGCGAACGCTGCCATCAGGTCGTCGGCACGCGCCCGCGGGTTGCGCGCCAGCCACTCGGGTTCACGCAGCGCGTGCGCGGTCTCGGTAACGGCGACCCCGAACTCCTCCTCGAACTGCCGCTTGCCGGCGGCATAGCGATGCGGAAACGCTCCCGGCCCGCCCCAGGACAGCGAGACGGCCGCTACGCGGCTACCCCGCCTCAGTCTCTTCGGTTTGATCATCCTGACGGGCCGGAATGTACTACAGGAGCGCACGGGGCGGCGCGTCGACCTGTTTCGGTCAATTGCTCCGCGGGGTGCAGTGCCTATCAACCATGACGACTTCCTGATGCCTACGCCTCGACGGACGGCGCCGGTTCCGGATCGTGCCTGACCTCTGGTAACGCGGCGCGGGCGTGATCCCGCGGGTGTCATCCGGAGCACCTGCGTGTGTATCTTGGCGCATGCGGGGAGCCACTCGGCAGGACACGTCGGCGCTGCGCTTCGAGGCGGACCTGGATCTGAACGGGCGCTACGCGAGCGAGAGGGTGGTGGCGAACGCGGACGAGGTGCGCGTCCTGGAGGGTGGAGGGCGCACGCGGGCCGCCTTGCCGCGCGCCCGCGTGAGCGGCTTCGAGGTGGAGTCGTACGTGTCGAGCGGCGCGTTGTATGCGCGCGTGGACGGCGCGGCCCGCGAGTTGGTCCGCTTCACCAGTGGCCGCATACCGGCGGCCGCGGCGTTCGTCCGCGCCCTGCGGGACGATGCACCGCCGGCTTCGGAGGCCTCCCCGGAGGGTGCGGCGCCGGAGACCGGCGAGGCGGCGCACGCGTTTACGCGCTGGGCGGTGTTCCGGCGCGCGATGCGGTTCGCGCCGCACGCGCCGTTCAAGGTGGTGCTGGTGGTGGTGGCGCTGCTGCTGCATACCGGCGCCAACGTCGCGGCGCCGTATCTCGCCGGGACCGTGTTCTTCGATCGCGTCCTGCATCCCACCGATTCGCTGTTCGGCCAGGTCGGGCTGCTGGTGGCGATGATCGCCCTGGTGCGGCTGGTCGAGCTGGCGTTCCGGATCGTGTGGGCCTGGATCTGGGGCTTGTACCATCATCGCACCGGACTGGGCCTGCGCTCGGCCGTGTTCGCCGGTGTGCATCGGCTGTCGCTGAGCTTCTTCTCCAACAATCTCACCGGGGCGCTGCTCACCCGCATGAACAGCGACATGAACGGGGTGGGCTCGCTGCTCGGTACCAGTGCGCCGAACGGTTTCGTGCAGGCGGTGATGATCGCCGGCAGCCTGGCCGTGATGGCGGTGCTCGACCTGCGGCTGGCCGCGCTGGCGCTCGCCGCGCTGCCGCTGTACGTGTGGATCGTGCACCGGGTGGAGCCCGCGCTCGGACCCGGAGTCAGCCGCGGCTACCGCGCCGAATGGGAGGTGGCCGCCGCGGCGGACGACTCGTTCATGGGCGCCCGCGTGGTGCGCGCGTTCGGCGGCGAGCCGCAGGAGCGGGAGCGGTTCCGGCGCACCAACGAATGGGCGGCGAGCGAGGAGTTCCAGCGCATGGCCCTGACCGGCACGGTATTCCCGCTCGGCGAGTTGCTGCTCCAGGCCGGCCTGCTGCTGGTGTGGGCGGCGGGAGCGTGGTGGGTGATCGGCGGCACGGTACCGTTCGGCGTGCTGATGAGCTTCGTGGGATACCTCACCCTGATGTGGGAGCAGCTCGGCAGTGCCGGCGCCGTGATCGGGGACTGGATCTACGCCACCAGCGGCATGCACCGCATGGTCCGCATCCTCGGCGCGCGCCCGACGGTGGTGGAGCCGCCCGCTGCCACCACGCGCACGTTGCGCGGAGACGTGCGCCTGCAACACGTCACCTTCAGCTACGAGCCCAACAAGCCGGTGCTGCACGCCGTCGACCTGCACGCCGCCGCCGGCGAGGTGGTGGGGCTGGTGGGACACACCGGGGCCGGCAAGTCGACCATCGTCAACCTGGTCACCCGGCTGTACGACGTCGACGAAGGCGCGGTGCTGCTCGACGGCATCGACGTGCGCCGCATCGCGACCGCCGACCTGCGGCGCCAGATCGGCATCGTGCTGCAGGATCCCTACCTGTTCGCCGGTTCGGTGGCCGACAACATCCGCTACGCGGTCCCGGACGCGGACGGCGCCGCGGTGATCGCCGCCGCCGAGGCCGCGCACGCCCACGACTTCATCGTGCGGCTGCCGGAGGGCTACGACACCATCATCGGACAGGGCGGCCACGGCTTGTCGGGCGGCGAGCAGCAGCGGCTGGCGATCGCGCGCGCCGTGCTGCTGGATCCGCCGGTGCTGATCCTGGACGAGGCCACCTCGTCGGTGGACACCGAGACCGAGTTGCACATTCAGCGGGCGCTGGCGCGTCTGGTCAGCGGCCGCACCACCATCGCCATCGCCCACCGGCTGTCGACGCTGCGCCAGGCCGACCGGCTGTACGTGGTGGATCATGGACGCATCGTGGAGCGGGGCAGCCACGACGATCTCATGACCGCGGGCGGCGTGTATCACCGGCTGGTGCAGACCCAGCTCCGCGCCCTGCACGCCATCGCCATCGGCGAGTAGGGGGGTACGCGATGCGGTTTCTCGAACCTGACCAATTGCGGCTCACGCTCACCGCGGGCGGCGTGCTCAGCATGGCCATCGCCGGCGGCACGCACGACGAGCGCCGGTGCGACGAGCACTATGAGCACGTCGACGCCTACCGCGTGTTCCCGCTCAGCGACGGCGCGCGCTGGATTTCGCTGCGCGTCCACGGCGGCGCCGAGATCGGCGTCGTGCGTCGCCCGGAGCAGCTTCCCGAGGAGCAACGGCGGTTGCTGGCCGAGGAGCTGGAGCGGCGCTACTTCGCGCCCCGGATACTGACCGTCGAGTCGCTGGTGGAGAAGTTCGGCGAGTCGCATTGGCGTGTCGTGACCAGCGCCGGGCCATGCCGGTTCCGGGTGCGCAGCGACCACACGCAGATCCGCGAGATTGCCGGCGGCGTGCTGTTGATCAGCGACGTGGACGGTAATCGCTACCGGCTGGAGCACCGGCAGCGCCTGCCGCGCCAGATCCTGAAGCGGATCGAGGAGCAGATTTGAACGCCGATCTGCGCGCCGCCGGCGCCACCGGCCCGGTCCGCTTTGAGCTGCCGTTCGACGTCGACGCCGCCGGCCGGCTCACCGACGGCACGCTGCTGGTCACCGATCAGGCGCTGGTCGCCGTCGCCGGCGGCCGTGCCGAGGTAACCAGGCTGGATCGGGTTGCCGCGATCGAGGTGGATGCGCTCACCTACGGCGGCCGGGTGCTGGCGCGCACCGACCGCGGCGTCACCGTGGTGGTGCAGTACAGCGCACGGCTGGCTCCCCGCTACCGGGAGGTGGCGCGCTCGCTCGGCAGCTTCCTGCACCGGCGCGGCCCGGCGGCGCGCCCGGTCGACGCGGCGCCGCGCGCC
>JAPPKQ010000193.1 GCA_028819945.1 bacterium
TGGAAGTACACGACGATGGCTTCCGGCCACGCGGCGTGGAGGTTGGTGAACTGGAAGTTCCGCGCGTTGTCGCCGAACCCGTGGAACGCCAGCACCAACGGCGCCCCTTCCCCCGGCGAGGACGCCGGAGCGTAGACGATGGCTTCGCGAGTCACGCCGTCGACCTGCCATTGCACGACCTCCGCCGCCGCCGCGTCCCGGACCCCGAGAACCAGTAACAGACCGACCAGCGCCGCCGGCGTCGAACGCGTTCTCATCGTTACCTCCGTACTGGACGGGTGCGCGCCTGACTTCTAGCGCTGGCCCTCGCCGTGCGGTTCGACGGGGTCGGTTCCCAGGAAACGCACCAGCTCGGCGTTGACGATGTCCGGCACCTCCTCGTGCGGGTTGTGACCGACGTCGGGAATGAGGAAGACCTCTCCGTTGGGCAGGATCTCGGCCGCCCGCCGCGCGTTCGCGGGGAACTCCGGCCCGTCGATCTCGCCGCCCAGGATGAGCGTCTTTGCCCCGATGTGGGGCCAGTCGTCGACCACCGTGTCCATGGATCGCAGGTTGCCGCCGAGCCGGCGCACGTACGCCAGCCGCGGCCAGTCGCCGCTCAGCCGCTGCCCGTGCCGGATGCGGAGGTGGTCCAGGAACTCCGGCCGCCACTCCACGTAGCGCCGCGTGTCGGTCCGCACGTCCGCCTCGTAGGCTGCCTGCAGATCGGGGTCGGCGTCGATCTCGCCGTCGAACGGACGGAACCCGCGCCCCGGGCGGCGGTCGGTCAGCCCGATCTGGTTCACGGTGACCAGGTGGGTCGTCTTCTCCGGATAGAGGAAGGCGAACCGGGTGGCCATCTGCCCGCCGATAGAGTGCCCGACGATGGCGGCCTGGTCGATGCCGAGGTGATCCATGAGCCGGGCCGTGTTGGAGGCGTGCAGGCTCATGCTGTAGGGCAGGATGGGCTTGGACGACTTGCCCCAGCCGAGCCGGTCCTTCACCACCACCCGGTAGCCCGCCTTCGTCAGCGCCTCGATCTGGCTCTTCCAGTACCAGCCGTAGTAGCTGCCCCCGTGGTGGAGCACGACGGCGCGGCCGTTCGCGGGGCCTACCGGCGCTACGTCCATGTAGGCGATCCGCACGTCCTGGCCGAACACCCGGAAGTTCATGAACTCGACCGGACGGGGATACTCGAAGCCCTCCAGGTTGATCGAGATGGGACCCCACTCGGCGGGCGGCTCGGACGGCGGTCGATGCGACTGCGCCGCCACCGCCCCCGGCAGCGTGAGCACGAGGACGGCCACGAGCGGGACGACGACGCACGAGAGCGGGGCGGGTCGTTGCGCAGACACGGTCAATCTCCCTTCGGTTTCCACACCAGCCGCCAGCCGTAGACGACGACGGCGCCCATCAGGAACAGGGCGGCGAACTTGACGCCGGTCAGCACGGGCAGCGCGGGGCTCAGCGCCGAAGTCTCGGGATACGACCGCGCGGCGCGCGCGAGCACGAAGTCCTCCAGCACCTCGGCCAGCAGGAAGAGCAGCGGCACGTACGGCAGGGCGGTCGTCCGGCCGGCGGTGGCGCCGGCGCGCACGAGCAGCCAGCCGATGACCAGCGCCGCGGCCCCGCCGATCAGCAGCGGGGTCAGGATGTCGAGGCGCTGGAACAGGATGTAGTCGGCGCGCCCCGCCGGGCCGATCGCGCCCAGGAACGCCATCAGCCTCTCTGGCGAGTAGCCGAGCTGCTCCTCCGGCAGCGTGCCGCCCGGTGCGAGCGCCCGCACGCGGGGGAACGGGCCGGTGCCGAACAGCAGGCCGAGCCCGGCCAGGGCGACGACCACGGCGGCCAGGGCCCGACGGCCGTTGGCGACGCGGAGTATCCAGGGCATCGGCTGCGGGCGACGTCGGACGGCGCCGGCCTGCTGCTCGATCGCATCGCCGTGCTGCCGCGAAGAGGCGGCGGCGTCCCGAGGGCCGGTTCGGAAGGCGCGACCCGACCCGCCCCGTCGCCTCGACGACGGCGGGTCCGCGTCCCGCCATCGCCGGGGCCAGGGGAGTCTGCGCGCTGCGCGAGCACCCGCGACGCTGCGGCGCAGACTTCGAGTTCCCGTCAGTTGTTGGTCATGTCCGCGGGCGCGGGCCAGCGGTCGTCGATGGGCTTGGACGGATCGGCCGTGATCTTCAGGTCGGCGCAGTGGTGATAGGAGTAGCCCCCGGGCACGTTGTACACGTGGTCGGCCATGAACTGGATGACCTGCAGCGTGCACTTCTCGCAGTTGATGTTCGGAATCGGGATGTCGGCCTCCCAGGGATCCATCGGGGTCTCGGGCCGGAACGAGGCGCGCTGGTCCCCGACGGGATAGTGCGGGAACAGGCCGTCGGCGATGACCGGGATCTGCGGCGGGCTCTGGATCACGCCCCAAACCGAGTAGAGGCCCCGGTCCGTCCACTTCTCGACCGCGGTCGGATCCGCCGGCAGCTCGTTGCGCGAGTTCACCGAGAGCGCCACCCGGTAGTGGCCCGAGTGGAAGATCGTCTCCTGGAGCTTCAGGGGCAGATCGGTGCCGCCGGTGACCTCGGTGACGATGCCGGACAGGATCTCGCTGTTGTCCCCGTTGGGGTTGCCGCCGCACGGCCCGACCTTCTGCGGGTTGCCAAGCTGGTCCAGCACGATCCAGGGCGCCGGCTCGACCAGTTGGAAGTGTGCTTGCGTGCCGGCCGCCGACATCACGAGCGCGGCGACCACGGCGAACAGGGCGGGCAGCAGATGACGCTTCATGTTCTCGTCCTCCTCGATGGACCAGGCGATTCACGGTGGCCGCGTCAGGAAGCGCGCCACCGGGGCGATGATACGCCGAAGTGCTCCGCATTGTAGCGCCGCTCGTCGATCGGTGACGCGGGAGCGTCGGTCAGGGCGGGGTGACGATGCACGGCGGCGCCGTGGTACTCCGTGAGCGCCTCGCGCTCGATGCGGCGACGGTCGCCGGGGAGGCCACCGCGGCGAAGTCGCCCCGGCCGGCGCGGCGCCGCGGGCCTCCGAGCTGGCTGCCGTCAGCGCAGCACCGGCTTATCCAGCGCGTCCCACCCGTAGGCGCGCTGTACTCGCTCCAGCACCTCCCGGGTCACCGGCCCGCCGCCGGACGAGTTGGTCATCACGGCGAGGCCGTAGCCCTTCACCTGGTGCGCGATCAGGTAGCAGACGAAGCCCCAGTTGCCGCCCGAGTGGCTGAAGTACCACCCCTCGCCCAGCCGTTCGACCTGGAAGCCCACGGCGAACGGTCCGACGCCGACCGGGCTCAGCATGGCCGCCGCCGACGAGGCGCTGAGCACCCGTTCCGGGTCGCCCCGGGCCGATCGCTGGACCTCGACGGCGAAGTGCGCCAGGTCCCTCGCGTTGGTCCAGAGGCCGGCCGCCGCCATGGCGGAGTAGACGTGCCACCTCGCGTCGCCCATGGGTTGCCCGTCGCCGCGGTGACCACGGGCCGCATTCGCTTCCAGTCGGGGCGGGAGCGGCTGCAGGAACGTGCTGCGGGACATGCCGGCCGGCTCGAGCACGCTCCGTCTCATGATCTCCGGGAAGGGCTCGCCGTAGACGTCGGTCAGCGCGAGCTGCATGATCGTGGTGCCGCCCCCGGAGTACTGCATGGCCGAGAGGGGCGTCCGCACCAGGGTCACCGGACCCACGTTGGAGGGGGCGTCGCCCCGCAGGATCTGCACCGCGGTAGGACGGGGCGCACCCGGTGCGTAGCCCGGAAAGCCATGTCCGTCGCCCAGGCCGGCGGTGTGGCTGAACAGCAGGCGCGGAGTCACCGGACGCGTTGCCGTGAAGCCGTTCCCGGGGAGCTGCCAGGACGTGAGAATCGCGTTGATGTCGTCGTCCAGCGAGAACCGGCCCTCCTCGACCGCCACGAGAGCCGCCATGGCCGTTACCGGCTTGCTGATCGACGCGGCCTGGAAGAGGGTCTCGTCGTCCACGGGCATGCCGGTCCCGACATCGGAGATTCCGTATCCTTGGGCCCAGTGCACCTGGAAGTCGCGGATCACCGCGACGCTCATCCCCGGGACGCCGAACCGGTCCATCACTTCTTCGATGGTGAGGACGTCCAGGCCCTGACGGCTCGGGTGCTGCACCCCTTCCACGAGGAGCTGGAGGTCGGTGGCGCTCGCCTCGCCGGGCGTGCCCGGCAGGCCCTCGGT
>JAPPKQ010000090.1:0-1799 GCA_028819945.1 bacterium
TTGTAATTCAGCCCATCGCTCCACTGTGGATTGCGGCGGGGTGCCTAAAATTTCATGGTCACAAACCACACCAGTATCTCAAACCGAGGCTCACTGCCCCGTGGCGGACCCGCCGGGTCCTCGCCCGGTCAGCCGCCCGCCCGGCGATGTCGGCGACCGGCGGCGCCTCGACCGGCCCCGCGGCACTCCGCCTGACGGCGTCTCCGAGAGCATCTCCGAGGGCGTCGCCCAGAGCTTCGTCCTCCCCACCGGGCCGCCGCTCGTGTCGTCGGTCGTCGTTCATTGCTCGATCACCTCCCGCAGTTCCGCCGGCCCTCGCGACACCAGGCTGCCGCCGGGGCCCGACCGGACGCCCGTGGCCTCGACAGGCTGCCGCCCGTGGCCCGGCGTAGATCGGACGCTACCGTTGCCGACCCCGTGAACGTGCGCGGATCGGGCAGAATGGTGCTGTACCGCACGCTCAACGAGGAGCCGTGATGTCTGTACTGGTCACCCCCAATCCCCTGCGCGAGGATCGAGACTGGCCGCCGGCCCCGCCCGAGATCGCGGGATTCCACCGCCGCATGCCGGCCTACTCGCCGACACTCCTGCTGGACGCCCCCGACCTGGCCGAACGCCTCGGCGTGGGGCGCCTGCTGGTCAAGGCCGAGACCCGCCGCATGGGTCTGCCGTCGTTCAAGATCCTCGGCGCCTCCTGGGCCACCTACCAGGCCATCTGTGAGCACGTCGGCGCCTCGCCGGCCCGCTGGGGCAACATCAACGAGCTGGCCGCCCGTCTGGCCTACCTGCGCCCGCTGCAGTTGTGCACCGCCACCGACGGCAACCACGGCCGGGCGGTGGCCTTCATGGCCCGGCTGCTGGGGTTCGACGCCCAGATCTTCGTGCCGGCCGGCATGGCGGCTGCCCGCATCGAGGCCATGGAGTGGGAGGGCGCCAAGGTCACGATGGTGGCGGGCGACTACGACGACGCCGTGGCCCGGTCGGCGCAAGAGGCCGGGGAGCGCTGCATCGTCGTGTCCGACACCTCCTGGCCGGGCTACGAGACCATCCCCGCCCAGGTGATCGAGGGCTACACCACCATCTTCGCCGAGGTGGACGAGGCCATCGCCGCCAGCGGCCTGGAGCAACCCGAGTTGGTGGTGGTGCCGATGGGTGTGGGGGCCTTCATGTCGGCGGCGGTGACGCACTACCGGTCCGGCTCGCACCGCCCCGTGCTGGTGGGCGTGGAGCCGGGCGACGCCAACTGCGTGCAGGCCTCGGCCCTCGCCGGCGGACTCACGCACGTGCCCGGCCCGCACCGCTCGATCATGGTGGGCCTCAACTGCGGCCGGCCGTCGCCGGTGGCCTGGCCCCGCCTCGCCTCCGGGGTGGACTGGTTCACCTCCGTGGACGACGACGCGGCCCGCGGTGCCATGCGCGACCTGGCCGACGCGGCCGTCGTGGCCGGCGAGACCGGCGCCGCCTCCCTGGCCGGCCTGGTGGCGCTGCTCGCCGACCCGGCGGCGAGGGAGGCGCTCGGCGACCTGTCGGGCAGCTGCGTCATGGTGACGGTCACCGAGGGCGCCACCGACCCCGACGCCTACGAGCGGATCGTCGGCCGCAGCCACGACACCGTCGGCCGCGTCCTCACCGCCATGCGCTGACCCCCGAGGACGCTCCACCCACCCCGACGGCCGACTCGCTCGCTCTCCTCGTCAACCCGGCCGGCTGTGTCGTCGTGGCCTGCTTGTCATTCCGGCTCCACCCCTCGATGTCATTCCGGCTCCGTCCCTCGATGTCATTCCGGCTCCGTCCCTCGA
>JAPPKQ010000090.1:1899-4172 GCA_028819945.1 bacterium
CCGGCTCCGTCCCTCGATGTCATTCCGGCTCCGTCCCTCGATGTCATTCCGGCTCTACCCCTCGTCATTCCGGCGAAGGCCGGAATCCAGCGTCCCGGCGGCCCGCCGGCGCACACCGGTAGCGTGATCGCCGCCGTTGAGCGGTCCACGACGGGAGCAGCCATGACACGCCCATTCCGGTTCGGCCTCACATTGGAGAGGACCAGCGATCAGGACCGGATAGCCGAGCAGGCTCGCCGGGCGGAGGAGCTGGGCTACTCGTGCATGGTCATGACCGATCATCTGGACGCCCGGAACGGGCCTCTCGTGACGATCACGGCAGCGGCGCTCGCCACGTCGAGGCTGCGGGTCGGCACGCTGGTGCTCTGCAACGACTACCGCCATCCCGTCGTGCTGGCGAAGGAGCTCGCCACGCTCGACCGCATCTCCGGCGGCCGGCTGGAGATCGGCATCGGAGCCGGTTGGATGACCACCGACTACGAGCAGGCCGGCCTTCCGAAGGACCGGCCGGGCGTGCGCATCGAGCGATTGGCGGAGGCCGTGTCGGTGATGGACGGCTGCTTCGGCGACGGACCGTTCGACTTCGCCGGGGAGCACTACACCATCAGCGGCCTGGACGCCGGCCCCGCGCCCGTACAGCGGCCGCGCCCGCCGCTGCTGATGGCCGGCGGCGGTCCGAGGATGTTGACGCTGGCGGCGCAGCGCGCCGACATCGTGGCGGTCAACGTCAACCTGCGCAGCGGCGTGATGAACGAGAGCGTGGCGGCTGACGCCACGGCCGAGGCGACCGACGAGAAGGTGGCGCTCGTGCGCGAGGTCGCCGGCGCCCGCTTCGCCGACATCGAACTCAGCGTCGGCGTGTTCATCGCCAGCATCGTCGACGACCGCCACGGCTTCGCCGCTGATCTGGCGCCCGGCTTCGGGCTCACCGTCGAGCAGGCCCTCGGATCGCCCCACGCCCTGTTCGGCACGGTCGAGGAGTGCATCGCCGCCCTCGAGGAGCGCCGCGAGCGCTGGGGCATCTCCTACGTGACCATCCCCGCCGAGACGGCGGCGGACTTCGCCCCCGTCGTCGAGCACCTCGCCGGCCGCTAGCGCCGACACCTCCGCGCCGCGGAGTCCAGTACTGTCGCGCCAGCAGGCGGCGCGACGCCTGCCGAGCGGAGTCAACTGCAGCCAGTGGGGGATGGCGAATGGCCAGGACTCAGGGGTACGTGCCGGACGGCATGCCGATGGAGCCGCCCAGGTTCCTGACGCGGCCGTCGGAGTCGCTGAGGAACATCACCAAGCTCACCAGGCTGATGCTGTGGCCCTACGGGTTGTTCTACATCGGGCTGTCGGTGGTGATCTGGAACTATTTCACGCCCGCGTTGGCGCGCATGGAACGCTTCGAGATCGGGTGGGTGGCCGAGATCTACGTGCGCAACCTCGTGATGGTGGCGGTGTGGGTGAGCGCCATCCACTTCTGGCTCTACGTGCGCCGGGCGCAGGGGATGCGGTTCAAGTACGACGGCCAGTGGCTCAGCACCAGGGCCCGCCGCTTCATGTGGCGCAACCAGGCCTGGGACAACGCCTTCTGGAGCCTCGCCGGCGCGCCCGTCTTCTGGACCTTCTGGGAGGCGCTTCTCTACTGGTGCTACGCAAACGAATACGTCCCGCACGTGCGCTGGAGCGACGGGGCGGGCTGGGTGGTCTACCTGGTGGTGATGACGGTCTTCTCGTTCTGGCTGGTGGCCGGCTACTTCTACGTGACCCACCGGTTCCTCCACACCAGGCCCCTGTACCGCTGGGCCCACTACCTCCACCACAAGAACGTCAACACCGGGCCGTGGTCGGGCCTGTCGATGCACCCCATCGAGCACCTGCTCTACTTCTCGACGCCGGTGTTCTTCCTGTTCATCCCGGCCAACCCGTTCATCATCATCGTCACGCAGATCTTCACCGGCCTGGCCCCGTCGCTCGGCCACTCCAACTTCGACCGCATCGTCACCGTCGGCGACCGCACCCTGCCCGCCGGGGACTACTTCCACGACCTGCACCACAAGTACTTCGAGTGCAACTACGGCACGCCGGTGGTCCCCGTCGACGCCTGGGTCGGCACCTGGCACGACGGCTCCCCCGAGGCCCACGACCGCATGCGAGCCCGCCGCGAGGCGGCCGGCCACCCCGCCCGCAAGGGCGACTGACCACACCGGGCCGGCGCCGGTGTCGGGCCGACCGGTCCGGCGCACCCGTGGCCGCCACTCGGGTAGCTCCTACGCTCGGGGATGTGA
>JAPPKQ010000361.1 GCA_028819945.1 bacterium
ACGGCTCGGCGATCCCCGCCGAGGCCACCCGCGGCTACGACATGCGGCGGGTCATCGACGGGCTCGTGGACGCCGGCAGCTTCTTCGAGCTGAAGCCCGACTTCGCCCCCGAGTTGATCGTGGGCCTGGCCCGCCTCGACGGCAACGCGGTGGGCGTCCTGGCCAACAACCCTGCCGTCAAGGGGGGCGTGCTGTTCAGCGACTCCGCCGACAAGGCGGCCCGATTCATCTGGCTGTGCGACGCCTTCAACGTGGCGCTGGTGTACCTGTGCGACGTGCCGGGGTTCATGATCGGCACCGAGGTGGAGCGCGGCGGCATCATCCGCCACGGCGCCAAGATGATCACCGCCGTCTCCGAGGCCACCGTGCCGCAGGTGTCGGTCATCGTGCGCAAGGCTTACGGCGCCGGCCTGTACGCCATGTGCGGGCCCGCCTTCGACCCCGACGCCTGCCTGGCGCTGCCGAGCGCCTCGATCGCCGTGATGGGCCCCGAGGCCGCCGTGAACGCCGTCTACGCCAACAAGATCGCCGCCATCGAGGACCCCGCCGAGCGAGAGGCGTACATCGCGGAACAGCGTCAGGCCTACGAGGAAGACGTCGACCTGCTGCGCCTCGCCTCCGACCTCGTCATCGACGCCGTCGTGGAGCCGCAGGACCTCCGCGAGGAGGTGATCCGCCGCCTCGCCATGGCCGCCGGCAAGGACCGCCACTTCTCCCACCGCCACCACGGCATCCCCCCGGTCTGAGCCGTCAGGCCTGCCCATGCCCGGTGTCGCCGAGCCGGCGATATCGGCCCGGCCGGCCGGTGGCCGCCCGCCGGGACCGCGCTAGGCGCCGTCTCCCGAACTCTCGGACCCGGCTCCGTCCTCGACGATCTCGGTGGCGTCGGCCTCGGTGTCGGCGGTGTCACTGTCGGGGGCCTCGGCGTCGTCCTCGACGGTCTTGGTGATGGTGACGGTGTGGATCTCATCGCCGGCGGAGTCAAGCTTGATGGTGTAGCCGCGCAAGGTGACGCTCTCGCCCGCGGTCAGGATGGGGTAGGCGTCCACCTGCCCGTTGCCGGTGTCGCCGACCACCCTGAGCGGCAGCAGCCCCGAGACTCGCGCCGCGTCCACCGTGTAGACCAGCACGCCCTCGGTGGGCAGTCCCGGCAGGGTGCTGGCGGCCCCGTTCGACCAGCGGAACCGCCACCCGGCGTCGTAGCCGGTGCGGCGACGGCTCTCGATCACCAGCACCTCGGTGTCCGAGAGTGGTACCGCGGCCATGGCGATACCCTCGCCGGGGTCGGCGATGGGGGAGAGGTCGATCGTCTCGGTGGGCTCGGTGACGCAACGGACCTGGGTCTCGTCGAGCCAGCCGAGCTGCCAGCGACTCCACGCCAGCATCTCCCAGGCGCCCAGCTCGGGGGTGAACTGCGTGCTGGTGGTGCCGTTCGGGAAGCGCACGATGTGGGCGAGGCGTGCGTCCCGGGGGTCGACCAGGATGCGGACGCCCAGACCCATCGGGCCGAAGGCGCCGGCCACCCAGATCTTCCCCGACTCGGGGTCGGGCAGTTGGTGGGCGTGGCCGATGGCGTAGTAGTCCACCAGTCCGAGGTTGTGGATGAGTTCATGCGCGGCGACGCGGCCCCACTGGATCGGGTCGCGCGGCCTGTCCTCGACGGGGAACAGGTTGATCCGCGCCATGGTGGCGACAGGGCCTTCCTCGGTACCCACGGCCCTGCCCGCGTCGCCGCCGCCGAAGTGCGAGCTGGGCATGACGATCAGGACCGAGTCGAATCCCGTGAAGTCGAAGTCGTCGTCGGCGAGCCGGACCGTCATGTTCGCCATCGCCAGCTGCAATTCGAACGGGTGCCCCTCCTCGGGGTCGAATCGGTTGTTGTCGGCCCGCAGCCACCGGTGCAGCGGCACGAACTCGACGTCGAGTTTCCCGTAGCTCGAGGTCTCCAGGTACTCCTCGGCGACGGGCAGGCCGATCTCGGCCTCTCGTTGGGTCGTGTGCGAGGCGGTGGCGTCGGGGAAGTCCAGGAACAGCACCGCCACCCGCATGGTCCCGTGCGCGGACACCGCCCACGCGGGCAGCGGGAACCCCGCGGTGGGCTCGTTGCGGACGCCGAGGGGTCTGCACGAGCCGGGATCGGCGCCGGTCACCGTCTCGACGCCGGACGGAGTCGCCACGAGCGGCGCGAGATCCCAGCAGGCGAGAGTGCCGTCGGTGCGCAGTCCGCAGACGTGCCGGCGCCCGGCGCCGATAGTGCTGAAGGTGCCCTCAGGGGGCTCGGCCAGACCGCCGTCGTAGCCCCAGCACGCCACGGTGCCGTCGGTCCGGAGTCCGCACGAGTACCACATGCCCACGGTCACGGCGCTGAACTCCCCACCGGGCGGGTCGCTCTGGCCGGCCCAGTTGCCGCCCCAGCAGGCGATGGTGGCATCTGCTCGCACGCCGCAACTGTGGAGGTCCCCGGTTGCCACCGCCGTGAATCGCCCCTCGGGCGGGCTGGCTTGGGAGTTGGTGTCGTCGCCCCAGCAGCTGACGGCGCCGTCGCTGCCCACGGCGCAGGAGTACAACCCGCCGGAGGCCACCGTCGTGTACTCGCCGTCGGGGGCGTCGAGTTGGCCATCCTCGTTGTGCCCCCAGCAGGTCACGGCGCCGTCGCTGCCCACGGCGCAGGAATGCAGCGAGCCGGCGCTCACGACGCTGTACTCCCCGTCGGGGACGTTCGTCTGGCCGTAGGAGTTCTCGCCCCAGCAGGCGAGCGTGGCGTCGGCAGCCAGCGCGCACGAGTGCCAGGTTCCGGCGGTGACGGCGCTGAACTCGCCGGTCGGCGCGCTCGTCCGCCCCCAGGTGTTGTTGCCCCAGCAGGCAATCGTGCCGTCGTTGCGCAGCGCGCACGAGTGCTCGGCACCGACGTCCAGAGCGCTGAACCGGCCGTCGGGGGCCGCCGTGAGGCGGTGCAGGTTGCCCCAGCATTCGATCGTGCCGTCGGCGCGCAAGCCACAGCTGTGCAGACCGCCGGCGGCGGTGGCGCTGAACTCTCCGGCGGGGACGTTGGTCTGGCCGTAGCTGCCGTCGCCCCAGCAGGTGACGGTGGCATCGGTCCGCAGACCGCACGTGTGCCAGATGCCGCCGCTGACGGCACTGAACTCTCCGGCGGGCGCGTCGGCCTCGCCGCTGAAGTTTGCACCCCAGCAGGTCACGGTGGCGTCGCTGCCCAGGCCGCAGGAGTGCTGGTCACGGGTGGCGACGGCGCTGAACTCTCCGGCGGGCGCGTCGGCTTGGCCGTAGGTGCTGTCACCCCAGCAGACGATGGTGGCGTCGGTTAGCAGCCCGCACGAGTGCCCGGCCCCGCCGGCGACAGCGCTGTAGCTCCCTGCCGGCACGGCCCCCTGGCTGGACGCGTTGCTGCCCCAGCAGACGACGCTCTCGTCGGTTCTGACGGCGCACGAGTGGTACGCCCCGGCGGTGATCGACAGGAAGTGGCCGTCGGGGTGTCTCGTCTGGCCCTGGGTGTTGTCACCCCAGCAGGTGATCGTCATGTTCGACTTCAGGCCGCAGCTGTGGCGGGCCCCGGCCACGACATCATCGAACTGCCCAGGTGGGGGTTCCGCCTGCCCCCAGCCGTTCTCGCCCCAGCAGGCCACACTGCCGTCGGCGTAAACCCCGCAGGAGTGATAGAAGCCGGCCGCCACGCCGGCGAATTGGGGTACCGCCTCGACGGGCTCGGCCTCCTCGTCCGCCTGCGCGGCCACCGCCGTCGACAGCACCGCGACGCCGAGCGCCGCGGCGAGCGCCACGACAGCACCTCGCACCAGCCGTGTCGTCACTACTGCACCCCCGCGATGGCACTTGGCGATCCCTCAACCGCGCCCGGAATGCTGATCCGAACGGCCGGTGCTGCGCAACTCGGACCGCCGGCGGCGACCCGTTCGATCTGCACGCTCGCTTCGATTGCCGGGGTTGGCGCCGGGACCTACTCTTCGCGCATGAGCCCCGATCCGGGCGTCGAGTTGCTGACGACCTCGGGATCGGACGCGCCCGCTGCCGAGCCGCGCAAGAAGGTCAAGGCCAAGGACTACGAGCGGGAACTGGCTCGCCTGCAGGAGGAACTGGTGCGGCTCCAGCGCTGGATCCGCCATGAGGGGCTCAAAGTGGTGGTCATCTTCGAGGG
>JAPPKQ010000278.1 GCA_028819945.1 bacterium
GTCCAAGCCCAACTCGGCACGGACCGGCCTCTGGGCGAGCAGTACGCCGACTTCCTCGGCGACACCATCCGCGGCGATCTGGGCACGTCGCTCTTCACCGATCGCCCGGTCACCACCGATCTGGCCGACCGGCTGCCCGCCACCTTGGAGTTGGTCGTGCTGGCGCTGGCCTTCGCCCTCGTCTTCGGTCTGTCGCTGGGCAGCTACGCCGCCCATCGCCGGGGCAGAGGGGGCGACCGAGCGGTCCGCTTCGGCAGTTTCTCAGCGCTCTCGGTGCCCGACTTCTGGCTGGGACTCGTCCTGCTGTTCATCTTCTTCTTCAAGTTCGACATCGCCCCCGGCCCAACGGGACAGCTGTCTCCGGGCGGGCCCGCGCCGCGCGACGTGACCGGCGCCGCACTCTTCGACGCGATGATCACGCTGAACGGGGAGGCGTTCAGGGCATCCCTGCACCACATCTGGCTGCCGCTCATGACGATGGTGCTCATCTTCACCGCACCCATCGCCCGCCTGGCCCGCTCTGCCGCAATCGAGTCGCTGACATCGGATTCCATCCTGTTCGGGCGGGCCTGCGGCCTGTCCAACCGCAAGCTCTGGGTATATGCCACGCGCGGCGCCCTTCCCCCGGTGGTGACATTCGTGGGGATCCTCTTCAGCGTGCTGCTCGGCAGCGCCGTGCTGGTCGAGACCGTGTTCTCCTGGGGAGGGGCGGCCCAGTACGCCGTCAACGCCATCCGCCAGAGCGACTTCCCGGCGGTGCAGGGGTTCGTGCTCGTCGCCGGGGCGCTGTCGGTGGCCATCTTCTTCGTCGTCGACCTGCTCTACCGGGTCATCGACCCCCGGGTGCGGCTGTGAACCCGCCCCCGGCGGGCCGCCACGAGGCCGCGCCCGAGTTCGTGCTGCCGCGACACTCCGAAGGCTTCGCCAAACGGCTGCGACGGAACCTGAACCCCCCGCTGCTGTGGGGTGCGTTCATCATCTTCGTGCTGGCGCTCGGCGCCTACGTGGTCCCGGCGATCTGGCAGTTCGGCGCCGAGATCGCCAACCCGCGCGAGGCGCTGCTGCCGCCCAGCGTCCGGCATCCCTTCGGGACCGACCGCTCCGGATTCGACATATTCGTGCGGGTGTTCCACGCCCCACGCATCGACCTCACCATCGTGGTCCTCGGAGTTGGCCTCGGCGCGCTGATCGGCATCGTGCTGGGCGTGGCAGCGGGCTTCTCCCGGCGCTTCATGGGCGAGTTCTCGATGCGACTCGCCGACATCGTGCAGGCGTTCCCGCTGCTGATCCTGGCGATCGCCCTGGTGTCGCTGGGCGGCAACAGCCTGACCAACGTGGTGTTCGTCCTGGCCTTCGTGAACGCTCCGGTGTTCCTGCGGCTGGTCCGGAGCCGCGTACTGACCGTCCGCGAGCAGCGCTACATCCAGGCCGCGGTGGCGCTGGGCAACTCCACCACTCGCCTCGTGTTCCGCCACGTGCTGCCCAACTCGCTCGGTCCCGCGGTCGTGCAGTTCGGCGTCTCCATGGGCTACGGGATCCTCACGCTCGCGGGCCTGGCCTACCTGGGTGTGGGCGTGCAGGTGCCGACGCCCGAGTGGGGGTCGATGATCCTCGGAGGCGCCGGCTACATCACCACCGGCCAGTGGTGGATATCGATCTTCCCCGGAATCTTCCTTGCGTCCGCCGTGTTCGCCTTCAACCTGCTCAGCGAGGGAATCGAGCAGGCCCGGGAGGTGCATCTGCGGTGACCGCACCGGCCCTCGTGGTGAGAGATCTCAGCGTCGAGATCACCGGGCGCGACGGCGTCACCCCCGTGCTGGACGGCGTCGGCCTGGAACTCCGGAGGGGCCGGATGCACGGGCTCGTCGGGGAGACCGGCTCGGGGAAGTCGATGACGGCCCGCTCGGTCATCGGGCTCCTGCCTCCCGGTGGGCGGGTCACCGCTGGCTCGGTGCAACTCGGCGGCCGGGAGCTGCTCGGGCTCGACGCCGATGAGTTGCGGGAGATGCGCGGCGCATCGATCGGCATGGTGTTCCAGAACCCCCGGACCGCCCTGTACCCGATGATCACCATCGAGACCCAGATGGCTAACGTCTTGAAGGCGCATCTGGACCTGGACCGGCGCGGGCGCGCTGCCCGGATCCGCGAGCGGCTCCGCCTGGTGGGCATCGACGACGTGGACCGGATCGCCCGGTCGTACCCCCACGAGTTGAGCGGCGGTCTGGCGCAGCGGGCGGTCATCGCCACGGCGCTGCTCTGCGATCCCGACGTGCTGATCGCCGATGAGCCCACCACCGGCCTCGACGCCACGATCCAGCGCCAGATCCTGGAACTGATCGCCTTCCTGCAGTCGGAGCTGTCGCTGTCGGTTCTGATCATCACGCACGATCTGGGCATCGTCGCCCAGTACTGCGACACGGTCTCGGTCATGCACGACGGACGGGTCGTCGAGGACGGGGACATGCGGCAGGTCCTGCTCTCGCCGCAGCACGACTACACGGGACGCCTCATAGCCGCATCGGACCTGCGCGGGTTGCACGCGCAGCGAGTGCAGGACGCCCGCCGATGAGCGACCCCCGGAATCACGACGCATCGCAGGACACCGCGGCAGTCGACAATGCGGTCGCCATCGCCGTCGAGGGCCTCAACAAGACCTTCCCGACCCGGCGCGGCGTGCTCGACGTCGTGGCCGCTGAGGACGTCGGCTTCACGGTCCCCTACGGGCGGACGCTCGGCATCGTCGGCGAGAGCGGCTCGGGGAAGTCGACCGTCGCCCGCTGCATTCTGGGACTCACGCCGGTGGATTCCGGCAGGATCGAGGTGCTCGGCCGCTCCATCACCGACGCGCCGGCCAAGGCGCTCCGCTCGTGGCGCAGCGAGATGCAGATCGTCTTCCAGGAGCCCTACGAGTCGCTGAATCCCCGCTATCACGTCTGGGAGGCGGTCGCCGAGCCTCTCCTCCTGCACACCGACCTGCGTGGCACGGACCTGGCGAGGCGGGTCCACGAGCTGTTGGAGCAGGTGGCGCTCTCGCCGGATCTGGCGGGCCGCTATCCGCACGAACTGTCCGGGGGACAGCAGCAGCGGGTCAACATCGCCAGAGCGCTGGCGACGTCACCGCGCGTGCTCATCCTCGACGAACCGACGGCCTCGCTCGACGTGTCGGTGCAGGAAGGCGTGCTGCGGTTGCTGCTGCGCCTCCAGAGGGAGCTGAACCTCACCTACGTCCTCATCTCCCACGACCTGAAGGCGATCCGGGCCGTCTGCGAGCGCGTGGCGGTGATGTACCTGGGGCGACTCGTGGAGATCGGCCCCACCGATGAGGTCCTCTCCAACCCCAAGCACCCCTACACCGAGTTCCTCATCGGCGCCGAGTTGTCCGTGGACCCCGATGTGGCTCCCGCGGCGAGCGTCGTGCGGGGCGAGGTGAGCACTACCGAACGGACCGGTGGTTGCGTCTTCACAGGACGCTGCCCACTTGTGACGAGCGCGTG
Source organism: bacterium (assembly GCA_028819945.1). GTDB lineage: Bacteria > Actinomycetota > Acidimicrobiia > Acidimicrobiales > CATQHL01 > VXNF01. The sequence continues at coordinate 3,495 of JAPPKQ010000278.1, forward strand.
TCACAAAGCGCAACCCGCTCTGACGGAGGCGACCCCCGGTCACGACGCCGCCTGCATTCTCGTCAAGTCCGAGAGCAGTGCCTCGAGGCGTCCGGGCGCCGACTGAGCCCGCAGCCACAGGCCGACCGGCGTATCTCCGCAGCGTGACGCCACCGCGTGGCGCAATCCCCGCCGGTGAGGATCCGGTGGGCGAACCCTTTGCCCAGCCCGGATCGGACGACTACCCTTCCGGCGTCATCTCCGAGCCTCCGACCACCCGATCCTCGACGGGGTTCGAGCGCGGGCGCGTCGGGACAGAACCAATGGGGAAGGGAATCATGCACCAGAACTCCGGAACGTCGAGCGGGGCCCGCCGGCGGCGAGTGTCGGGACGGGCGGGCTGGATCGCCGTCGTGGGCGCCTTGGCGCTGCTGGCGGCGGCCTGCGCGACCGACGACGGCGCACAGGGCACTGCTGATTCGGCGCTGGGCGAAGCGCGGACCGCTCAGTCCGATGCAAAGGTGGCGCTCGCCGACGCGCTAGCGGCCGCGGCCGAGGTGCTGGCGGCGCTCGCCGCTGCGGAAGAGGCTCAGGCTGCAGCCAACCTGGCGCAGGCCACCGCCGAGGGCAACCAGGAGGCAGTCGCCGAAGCCGAAGCGGCGCTCGCCGACGCCCAGGCAGCCGCCGACGAGG
>JAPPKQ010000121.1 GCA_028819945.1 bacterium
ATGGGGGGGGGGGGGGGGGGGCCGCCGGGGCCCGGGGGCCCGGGGCCCCCCCCGGGGGGGGCCCCTCGGGGGCCCCTGGGGGGGGGCGGGCACAAGGGGAGTGCCTGCGGTGGATCGATGTTGCCCCGCGTACGAGGGCACCCACAAGGGGTGTCCCTACGGGGCCGAAGCCGGGGGGCGGGCACAGGGGGGGGGCGCCTGCGGTGGACGGAAGGTGCCGCGCGTACGTGGGCACCCACGAGGGGTGCCCCTACGGGGCCGAAGCCGGGGGGCGGGCACAAGGGGTGTGTCTGCGGTGGATCGATGTTGCCCCGCGTACGAGGGCACCCACAAGGGGTGCCCCTACGGGGCCGAAGCCGGGGGGCGGGCACAAGGGGTGTGCCAGTGGTGGATGGAAGGTGCCGCGCGTACGAGGGCACCCACGAGGGGTGCCCCTACGGGGCGTTGACAGGGCTGGCGGGGGGGGGTTGGGGGAGTTCTTTCGATTGGGCACGTGTTGGATTGTGGGCCCCAGGTGGCCGCGGGATGTTGTTGGAGGGGGGGGGTTGGGGGGGGGCGGAGCCCCCGCACAAAGGAGGGCCGAATAGGCCCGACCGCCCAGAACTGCAGTGGTCAGTTGTCAGTAACTGCAACACCTTTAACTGAAGCGGTCAGGGGTCGATGACTGCGGCGATTGGTTGAGGACTGGAATGAAGAGGGGAGAGGAGGGAGGAGGGGGAGACACCTTTTGCGGCCTGTATTGGGATGCGCCGGGGCCTGGTTGCCGGGCCCGAATCGGGGCCCAAATGTGGTATAATAGAGTGGTGCTGTTTTGGGCGATGGCGTGCGCGGCCGCAGGCGCGGCGGTTGTTCCGGCAGGCCGGGACGGAGCAGTCTGAAACAGTGTACGCCGCCGCTCAGAACAGCACAGGACAGTGAACTGCAGGGGGCAGGGGCAAGGGAACGGAAGTTGCCGGCCGCCGTCCTTTGCAGTTCTTTTTTCTTCTCTCTCCTCTTCACTCGCACCTCACCGGTCGGGCTTGCAGTAGGCGGGCACGTAGGCGTTTTCGGTGAAGGTCTCGGCGATCAGCTTGGCGATCTCCGGATCGTAGTCCTCCAGCTTCATCCCATGCGCTTCCGTATACGTTTCTATGAACTCATGGAACCAGAATGTGACCGATTCGGCCCAGTACTCCGGGTAACTCCATGATGCGTAGGCTCCGCGCCACAGGCCCGCGTCCAATGCGGCCTCGTGCAGAGCGTCGAGCCGTGCATTGAACGCCTGACCGCCCGGCGCATCCCTGATTGCGCTGTGGATCGCGTGCGCGAATTCGTGGATAAAAGCGTAACAATCATCGTCGCCATCCCAGGCGGCTGCAACCTTCCGTTTTGAGAAAGGTCTGAAGTACAGGCCCGTGGTGAAGTAAGGGAGATGCCCCGTTTCCGGCAGCTGGCTGAGTCCCTCGCCATTGTCACCCAATTTGAACAGGACGATCCGGATCAGGTTGTCGGAAATCTCTTCAAAATACGCGGGCCGGCCGGCGTACATGCCGGTTACGATTTCACGCGCCCGCGCCATCATTTCGTCGGAGACCTCGCTGGGCGCGGTCACGATCACGCCCAGCACCTTCAGATACTTCTGGTAGAAGATGTTGAGCTCGAGCGACGGCGGCGGCGGCGGATATCGCTGCGAAACAACGATGACGTGCGCACGGTCAGACCAGGGGCCGCGCGCGCCGGCGGCGTCGCGGCTGCGCACCTGGAAGTAGTAGTTGCGGCCGTCGGTCAGCACGGGGTGGCTGTAGCTCGTGCCGGTCAATGAACCGGCGGCGGGGCCCCAGATGCGGTCGAGGCTGTCCCACACCCACAGGTCGTAGCTTGACGCGGCCGCGACCGCGTCCCACGACAACGTCACGCGGCTGCCGGCGACCGACGCGGTCAGGTTGGCGGGCGCGGCCGGATACGCGGCCAGGTCGGCTGCGGTGCATTCGGGCAGGTTCAGGCTCTTCAGGTTGGCGTCGACGTTGGGGTAGTCATGGGAGAGGCTTACGCCCGGCGGCAGGCAGAAGCGGTTGCCGGAGAGGTCCAGTCTTTGCAGGGTGACGAAGGCGTTGGCGTCCGGCAGCGGTCCGCTCAGGTCGTTGTTTTCCAGTCTCAGCCCCCACAGGTTTGTGAGGCGGTGCAGGTCGAAGACCGGGCCGCGCAGGCGGTTGTCGTACAGCTCGATTCGTCTCAGCTTGAAGAGGAGGCTCAGGTCCGGCAACGGACCGCTCAGCTCGTTCCTGTGGAGGGACAGATCCGCCAGCTCGGCGAGGCCGCTCAGGTCCGGGAGCGGACCGTGCAGAAAGTTGCTGCCGAGCCACAGCTTCTTCAGGTTGGCGAGCGCGCGCAGGTCCGGCAGCGTTCCCTTCAAATTGTTGTGCCCGAGGACAAGTCGGGTCACGTGTTCCGCGCGCCCTTCGGCGGTGACCCCGTACCAGCTGTCGAGCGGCGCGTCGCTCAGCCAGTTGTCGCTGCGATACCAGTTGGCGCCGCCGGTGGCCTCGTAGAGCGCGATGAGCGCGCCGCGTTCGGTGGTGGCGACGGTCGGCGTCGGCGTCGGCGTGCCGGCTGCGGTTGCGGTGGACGTGGGCGTTGCCGTCCCGGAGTCCGTCACTGACGGCGCGGTTGCGGTGGGGTAGTCGGTCAGCCAGGCGCTCGTTTGGCCGGCCGCGTTCACGGCGCGGATGGAGTAGAAGTAGGCGGCGCCGGCGGTGGCGCCGCTGTGGGTGTAGCTTGTGCCGGTGAGGTCGTCGCCGCCGATGGGCTGCCAGCCGGCGGCCGCGTCCCGGTAGGCGAGGAGCTCGTATCGGACCGCGCCGGGCACGGTTTCCCAGGTCAGGAGGATGCCGTCGGTCGTCGCCTGCGCGGTGAGGTTGGGCACGGCGGGCGCGGACGTCGACGCGGTTGCGGTCGGCGTGGCCGTGGGCCCGGGCGTGCTTGTCGGCGTGGGTGTCGGCGTTGCCGTTGCCGGGTCCGTTGCCGCCGGCGCGGTTGCGGTCGGGTAGTCGGTCAGCCAGGCGCTCGTCTGCCCGGCCGCGTTCACGGCGCGGATGGAGTAGAAGTAGGCGGCGCCGGCGACGGCGCCGCTGTGCGTGTAGCTTGTGCCGGTCAGGTTGGCGCCGCCGATGGGCTGCCAGCCGGCGGACGCGTCCCGGTAGGCGAGGAGCTCGTAGCGCACGGCGCCGGGCACGGTTTCCCAGGTCAGGAGGATGCCGGCGGCCGTTGTTTGCGCGGTCAGCTGCGGGACGGCGAGTTCTGCGGACGTCGATGCGGTTGCGGTGGGGGTGGGCGTCGGCCCGGGCGTGCTTGTGGGCGACGGCGTTGCAGTCGACGCGCCGATTGCGGAGAGCGCGGTTGCGGTCGGATAGTCGGTCAGCCAGGCGCTCGTTCGGCCGTCGGCGTAGACGGCGCGGATGGAGTAGTGGTAGGTGACGCCGGCGGTTGCGCCGGTGTGCGTGTAGACGGTGCCGGTGAGGTTGTCCCCGCCGATCGGCTGCCAGGCGGCGGCCGCGGTCCACCAGGTCAGCAGCTCGTAGCGCACGGCGCCGGGCGCGGCCTGCCAGGTCAGGAGGATGCCGTTTTCCGTTGTCCGGGCGGTCAGGGCCGGCGCGGCCGGGGGCGCGGTCTGTGCGTAGGTTGCGCTGTTTGCGAGGATGAAAAGCGCGGCCGCGATCGCCAGAATCGCGGCCGGATGCAGTGCGGAGCGGGGCGTCGTTGCCGGCATGCTTGCGCTGAATTTCACGGTGGCACCTCCCTGAAATCCGAACGGCAGTTTTTGGTTGTCAGTGAACTGCGAAAAACATTGATCCGCGAAGGGACGCGAAGGAGCGCGAAGAACCGGAAACCAAGACGGCGGCCTTTGTGCGCGGGCCGCAATGGGAAGTCTACTACATATGGGCGTTTGGGGCGAAGCGGAACGGCCAGGGCACCCACAAGGGGTGCCCCTACGGGGGCGAAGGCGGGGGGCGGGCACAAGGGGGGCGCCTGTGGTGGATGGAAGGTGCCGCGCGTACGTGGGCGGCCGCAAGGGGTGCGCCTGCGGGGCGTTGACGGGGCTGGGGGGACGCGGTTTGGCGGAATTCTTTCGATTGGGCACTTGTTGGATTGCCGGCACCAGG
>JAPPKQ010000435.1 GCA_028819945.1 bacterium
GCCTTCCAGGAGTGCGACACCACCGGCATCACCATGTCGGTCACCAAGCACAACTTCCTGGTGTCCGATGCGCAGGACCTGCCGCAGGTGATCCACGACGCCTTCCACATCGCCACGACCGGGCGCCCGGGGCCGGTTCTGGTGGACATCCCGAAGTGCATCGTGGACCCCCGCAACCCGCGTTCGGCCCTCGAGTGGCGCGAGCCCGACGGTCACGACCTGCCGGGCTACCGGCCGCGCACCGAGCCCGACCCGGCCGCGGTGGCCGCCGCCGCCGAGCTGATCTGCGCGGCGCGCCGGCCGGTCATCTACTCCGGCGGGGGGATCCTCAAGTCCCGCGCCGCCGATGCCCTGCTGCGCTTCGCCGAGCTGGTCCGGATCCCCGTTGTCACGACGCTGATGAACCGGGGCGGGTTCCCCGACGACCACCCGCTGTGCCTGGGCATGCCCGGCATGCACGGCAACTACACCGCCGTCACGTCCATGCAGCGGGCCGACCTGCTGATCACACTCGGCGCCCGCTTCGACGACCGGGTCACCGGCAAGGTCGGCGCCTTCGCCCCCGAGGCCAAGATCATCCACATGGACATCGACCCCGCCGAGTTGGGCAAGGTGCGCCAGGCGGACGTGGCCATCGCCGCCGACTGCCGGCTGGGCATCGAGGCGCTGATCGAGGCGGTGACCGCGCTCGGCGGGGCCGACGCGCAGGCCGACCGCCGGCAGTGGCACGGGACCGTCGCCGACTGGCAGCAGCGTTACCCGCTGGTCTACGAGGCCGGCGACTCAGGCGGGGCGCTGAAGCCGCAGTTCGTGCTGGAGCAACTGCGCGACGCCACCCCCGACGACACCGTCGTGTGCGCCGGGGTGGGCCAGCACCAGATGTGGGCCAGCCAGTACTGGCGCTTCAACCACCCCTACACGTGGATCAACTCCGGCGGCCTGGGCACCATGGGCTACGCGGTGCCGGCGGCGATCGGCGCCAAGGCCGGACGGCCCGACCGCATGGTCTGGGCGGTGGACGGCGACGGCTGCTTCCAGATGACCGCGCAGGAGCTGGTCACCGCCAACACCGAGCGCATCCCCATCAAGGTCGCCATCCTGAACAACGCCTACCTGGGGATGGTGCGCCAGTGGCAGGAGATGTTCTACGACGAGCGCTACTCCGAGGTGTACCTCTCGCCGGACCTGCCCGACTACAAGGGCTGGGCCGAGGCCATGGGCTGCGAGGCCATGCGCATCGAGAATCCCGAGGAGGTGCGCCCCGCCATCGACAAGGCCAACGAGATCGACGACCGCAGCGTGGTCATAGACTTCCGGATCGACACCCAGGAGAAGGTGTTCCCGATGGTGCCGGCCGGCGCCTCCAACGACGACATCGTGCTGGACCCGTCCCAGCAACCCCCGCCCCGCTAGCCGCGGGACAGTGCGCGCAGGTTGATCATGGCCGGGACCGAGCGCCACCACACGCTCGTGGTGCTCGTGGAGAACAAGGCGGGTGTGCTGGCCCGGGTGGCGGGCCTGTTCGCCCGGCGGGGCTTCAACATCGAGTCCCTGGCCGTGGCGCCGACCGAGGACCCTCGTCTCAGCCGGATCACCCTGGCGGTGGACGCCGAGTCGGCCCCCCTCGAGCAGGTCATCAACCAACTCGACAAGCTCATCAACGTGGTGAGCATCCGCGAGCTGGCGCCGGAGGAGTCCGTGGAGCGGGAACTCCTGGTGGTGACGGTGAACGCCACCGGAGACGACCGCGGCCAGATCATGGATCTGGTGCACATCTTCGACGGGCGCGTGCTGAACGTCGGCCCCGACAAGTTGATGGTGTCGATGTCGGGTGGCCCGAACCGGGTGGACGACTTCGAGAGCCTGCTGCGCCCCTACGGCATCGTGGAACTGCAGCGCACCGGCAAGGTGGCGCTGCCCCGGCTGGCCAAGGCCGGCGGGGAGGTCGGCGAGTTCTGAGGCCCCCGCCCAGGACCGCCCGACTCGGCGCCGCCCGTTCCCGATCTCACCGGACCAACGCCGCACGCACAACACAAGGAGCCCCGATGGCAGCGACCATGTACTACTCCGCGGACGCCGACCGCAGCTTCATCGCCGACCGCAGGGTGGCGATCCTGGGCTACGGGTCGCAGGGCCACGCCCACACCCTGAACCTCAAGGACTCCGGCATCGACGTGCGGGTGGGCCTGCGAGAGGGATCGGCGTCAGCCGTGAAGGCCACCGAGGCCGGGGTGCGGGTGCTGTCCATGGCCGATGCGGCAGCCGAGTCCGATCTGGTCATGATGCTGCTGCCCGACACGCTGCAGGCCGAGATCTACAGCGAGCACGTGGAGCCGAATCAGGATCCCGGCGACGCGCTCTACTTCGCGCATGGGTTCAACATCCGCTTCGACTGCATCGTGCCGCCGGCGGGAATCGACGTGGCCATGGTGGCGCCGAAGGGTCCCGGGCACCTGGTGCGGCGGACCTTCGAGGAGGGTGGCGGCGTCCCGTGCCTGATCGCCGTGGAGCAGGACGCCACGGGCCATGCCCGCCAGACGGCCCTCGCCTACGCCGATGCGATCGGCGGTGCGCAGGCCGGCGTCATCGAGACGACCTTCACCGAGGAGTGCGAGACCGACCTGTTCGGCGAGCAGGTGGTGTTGTGCGGCGGGCTGACCGCTCTCACCCAGGCCGCCTTCGAGACCCTCGTCGAGGCCGGCTACCAGCCGGAGGTGGCGTACTTCGAGTGTCTGCACGAGTTGAAGCTGATCGTGGACCTCATGTACGAGGAGGGGATCGGCGGCATGCGCTACTCGGTCTCGGACACCGCCGAGTACGGCGACCTCACCCGGGGTCCGCGGATGGTGGACGACCACGTGCGGGCCACGATGCGGGAGATCCTGGCCGAGGTGCAGTCGGGCGCCTTCGCCACCGAGTGGATCGCCGAGAGCCGCACGCGGGAACGCTTCCGGGCGCTGGAGGCCGCCGGCCGCGAGCACCAGATCGAGCAGGTGGGCAGGCGGTTGCGGGCGATGATGCCGTGGATCAGCGCCGGCAAGCAGTCGGTCCAGGAGGCGTCGGGCGGCCAGGGCTGAACCCTGTCCCGTCAGTCCGGCCGCCTGTCCCGTCATTCCGACCGCCTCGACCGTCAGTCCGGCCGCCTCGACCGTCAGTCCGGCCACCTCGACCGTCATTCCGGCCACCTCGACCGTCATTCCGGCGAAGGCCGGAATCCAGAGCCGGAATCCGATGCCTAGGCTCGCAGGATGGTCCGGACCGGGCGCTGCCTAGCTCCGACACTCGCCGTCCTCGCCGCGGCGGCGCTGATCGCCGCCTGCGCCGAACCCGACCTGACCGTCGGCGTACCGAACACCACGACGACCGCGCCGGTGCCGTCCCGGGTCGCCGAGCCGCCCGCGGCGGACGACGCTCCGGCGACGGCGCCCGACAGCGGTGTCGGCGAGACGATCTCGCCGGGGGAGACCGACCCGGAGTCGTCCGCCGAGCCATCCGAGCCGCCGGCGTCGCCGCCACCTGTCGCCGAGTCGCCGCCGGACCCCGGGACCCCGGTCGGCCCCTCCGAGGGCTCCGGCTCATCGCCTCCGGATGAGGATCCGGCTGCGAGCGGGCAGGAGCCGGCCGCGCCGCCGCCACCTGTCGCCGAGGCCCCGGGGCTGACCGCCACGACCCTCCGCGTGGCCGTCATCGCCGACGTGGAGACCGGCGGGGTTGCCGACGGCCGCTCACGCTCGGTGCATTCGGCAATGCGCGCATGGGCCGAGGCGGTGAACGCCGCCGGCGGCCTGGCGGGTCGCGACGTCGAGGTCTTGGCGCTGGACGCCGGCCTGTTCGGCCACGAGTCCGTCTTGGCGGAGGCCTGTGCCGGCGACATCTTCGCCCTCGTGGGAGGCGACGCGCTGCTCGACGACGAGGGGGTCGAGTTGCTGGCGGATCCCGCATGCGACCTGGTGGACTTCCCGGCGCGGGTGCATTCACTCCGCCGGGCCGCCTCGCCGCGCACGTTCCAGGCTGTGCCGGTCTCCAGCGAGGCCGTGAACGTGGGCGCCCTTCGCTGGATCGTCGAGCGCCAACCGGTGCGGATCCGCTCCACGGCCACGTTCTTCGTGGACC
>JAPPKQ010000294.1 GCA_028819945.1 bacterium
CCTCGCTGAAGGTTACCGTCCACGCCAGGGTGTCGGAGTTGGTCACTTGCGCCGCAGGGGTCGAACGCGCCACCGAGACGACCGTCGGATCCTCAGAGTCCACGTAGGGGACAGGCAGAGACTGCGACGCGACACTCACGTTCACCCCGTCGCTGGCCGCGCCGGCGACCACCTGTACCGTCACGTCGTCCTCGCCGGAGGGCGTAACGTTCGCCTTGTAGCGCGTTCCGTCGTTGCTATCGGCGGCAATGCTCGACGCCCCGGAGGTCAGGGCGCCGCCGGTAATGGCGAGGTCGGCGACATCCGCAAAGCCGGTGACCACCTCTGAGAAGACAACCTCCACGTCAAAGGCCGTACCGCCGTCGTGGCTGCCAGGACCCGTGACGATCACCGTCGGCGCCACCGTGTCCACCGGCACGCTCAACTGGGCCGCCGCGGTGTTGGCGTTGCCCGCCGCGTCCTGCACCCTGCCCGCCGCCAGGTCCACCTGCACGTCGCCCGTAAAGCCTGCTTGCGGCGTCACCTTCGCCGTCCACACCAGCGGGTCGGCCGTGGCGGTCAGGGTCGCGCCGCCGTTGGTCACCTGGAGGTCGTCCGCGGTGAAGGCGCCGGCGCCGGTCGTCTGCAACCCGTTCGCTTCGGTGAACGTAACCGTTACGTCGAACGCCCCCGGCAGTGTGGTGTCAAGCCCGTCGGCGCGCGCGAGCGCCGCCGCGGGACCCGCGTTGTCGAGCGTGTAGTCCTCGTAGCCGGGGCCGGTCGGCAGGGTGACGTCGAGCGCGTTGCCTGCCGCGTCGGCGATGTCCTGGCCCGAGGCGAAGGCGAGGCCTACCTTACCGTTGTAGCCGGCGAGGTCGCCCACGTGTGTGCCCAAGCCCACGGTCACGATGTATTGCGCGGGGTCGCCGGCGCCGAAGATGGGGTTGACGTGGCTCGCCGTCGCACTCGTGCCGCTGGCGGCAAAGTCCGTCTTGTCCACGTTCCGTACCCCCTCGCTGAAGGTCACCCAGAACCCGAGACTGTCGGCGTTGGTGAGGGCTCCCGGGTCCACCCCGTCCAGGTCGGAACGTTCCACCCGCGTCAACGTCGGCGCAGTATTGTCGACCGTGTAAGTCTCGTAGCTCGTCCCGGTTGGCAGGGTGGCGTTGAGGGCGTTGCCCGCAGAGTCGGTGATGTCCTGGGCCGAGGCGAAGGCGAGGCCCACTGTGCCGTCGTAGTCGGCGAGGGCGCTGCCGTTCACCGTCACGATGGCTTGCGCGGCGTTGCCGGCAACCGCAGCGGCGCTGCTGACGGTCGCCGCTGTGGCGCCGGTCGCGGCAAAGTCCGTCTCGTCCACGTTCCCCACCGCCTCGCTGAATGTCACCCGGAAGGTCAGCGTGTCTGCGTTGGTGATCTCCGCCTGCGCGCTCGTGCCGTCGTGACGCTCCACCGAGACGACCGTCGGCTCCTTGGAGTCCACGTAGTCGACAACCGCAGACTGCGAAACGACACTCGCGTGCACCCCGTCGCTGGCCGCCCCGGCGACCACCTGCACCGTTACGTCGGCCGGACTGGACGGCGTCACGTTCACCGTGAATTCCGTGCCGTCGTTGTCGCCAGCCGCGGCAATGCTCGCCGCCCCGGAGGTCAGGGCGCCGTTGGTAATGGCGAGATCGGCGACATCCGCGAAGCCCGTGACCGCCTCCGAGAACTCCACGGTTACGTCGAAGGGCGTGGCGCCGTCATGGCTGGCAGGAACCGCGACGGTCACCGTCGGCGCAACCGTGTCCACCGCCACGGTCAACTGCACCGCAGCGGTATTATCGTTACCCGCCGCGTCCTGCACCCTGCCCGCCGCCAGGTCCACCTGCACGTCGCCCGTGAAGCCCACATCCGGCGTCACCTTCGCCGTCCATACCAGCGGGTCCGCTGTGGCGGTCAGGGTCGCGGCGCCGTTGGTCACCTGGAGATCGTCCGCAGCGAAGGCGCCGGCGCCGGTCGTCTGCAGCCCGTTCGCTTCGGTGAACGTTACCGTTACGTCGTACGCCCCCGGCAGGGTGGTGTCCAACCCATCGGCACGGGTCAAGGCCACCGCCGGCGCGGTGTTGTCCAGCGTGAACCCCTCGGCGTCCGTGGGCAGCCCGCCTGAGAGCGCGTTGTCGGCTGCGTCCTTGATCAGCAAGGCGTCCGCCAGGCTGAGCGCCACCGCGCCGTTGTGCCCGGCGATGGCCGTGCCGCCGCTCACCTGCACCGTCCACGTGGCGTCACCCGTGCTGTCGGACGCCGTCACCGTCACTGTCGCCCCTGTGAGCGCCGGGGAGACGCCGAACCCGCCCGGCCCCACGGTTACCGCCTCGCTGAAGGTTACCGTCCATGCAAGGGTGTCGGCGTTGGTCACTTGCGCCGCAGGGGTCGATCGCGCCACCGAGACGACCGTCGGATCCTCCGAGTCCACATAATCGATGCTCACGGCCTCCGACGCGGCACTCGCGTGCACCCCGTCGCTGGCCGCCCCGGCGACCACCTGCACCGTTACGTCGTCCGGGCTGGTCGGGGTCACGTTCACCGTGTATTCCGTGCCGTCGTCGTCGCCCGCCCCGACAATGCTCGCCGCCCCGGAGGTCAGCCCGCCGTTGGTAATGGCGAGGTCGGCGACCTCCTCGAAGCCGCTGACCGCCTCTGAGAAGACAACCTGCACGTCGAAGGGCGTGCCGCCGTCATGGCTGGGAGGACCCGTGACGGTCGCCGTCGGCGCAACCGTGTCCACCGCCACGCTCAACTGCGTTGCCGCGCTGTTGGCGTTACCCGCCGCGTCCTGCACCCTGCCCGCCGGCAGGTCCACCTGCACGTCGCCCGTGAAGTCCGCTGCCGGCGTCACCGTCGCCGTCCAGACCAGCGGGTCGCTGGTAGAGGTCAGGGTCGCGGCGCCGTTGGTCACCTGGAGGTCGTCCGCGGTGAAGGCGCCGGCGCCGGTCGTCTGCAGCCCGTTCGCTTCCGTGAACGTAACCGTTACGTCGAACGCCCCCGGCAGCTTGGTGTCCAGCCCGTCGGCGCGCGCCAGCGCCGCGGCTGGACCCGTGTTGTCCAGCGTGAACCCCTCGGCGTTCGTGGGCAGCACGCCGGTGAGGGCGTTGCCCGCCGCATCGGTAATCCCCGAGCCGTCCGCCAGGCTGAGCGCCACTGCGCCGTTGTGCCCGGCGATCGCCGTGCCGCCGCTCACCTCAACCGTCCACGTGGCGTCAGGGGCGCTGGTCGCGGGGGTGGCCAACACCGCCGCACCGGCGAGCGCCGGGGAGACGCCGAACGCGTCCGCCGACACCGTTACCGGCTCGCTGAAGGTTACCGTCCACGCCAGGGTGTCTGCGTTGGTCACTTGCGCCGCCGGGGTCGAACGCGCAACCGAGACGACCGTCGGCTCCTCCGAGTCCACATAGGGGACGTTCTGGGCCACCGACGCGACACTCTCGTTCACCCCGTCGCTGGCCGCCCCGGCGATCACCTGTACCGTCACGTCGTCCGCGCCGGACGGCGTCACGTTCGCCTTGTAGCGCGTTCCGTCGTCGTCGTCGTCCGCCGCGGCAATGCTCGCCGCCCCGGAGGTCAGCGCGCCGTTGGCAATGGCGAGGTCGGCGACATCCGCGAAGCCGGTGACCGCCTCCGAGAACACCACGCTTACGTCGAAGGCCATGTCGCCGTCATGGCTGCCAGGACCCGTGACGATCACCGTCGGCGCCACCGTGTCGACCGGCACGCTCAAGGGCGTTGCCGCGGTGTTGTCGTTGCCCGCCGCGTCCTGCACCCTGCCGGCCGGCAGATCCACCTGCACGTCGCCCGTGAAGTCCTCGCTCGGCGTCACCCTCGCCGTCCAGACCAGCGGGTCGCTGGTGGCGGTCAGGGTCGCGGCGCCGTTGGTCACCTGGAGATCGTCCGCCTCGAAGGCGCCCGCGCCGGTCGTCTGCAACCCGTTCGCCTCGGTGAACGTCACCGTCACGTCGAACGCCCCCGGCAGCTTGGTGTCCAGCCCGTCGGCGCGCACCAGCGTCACGGCAGGGGCGGTATTGTCGACGTCGTAGGTCTCGTTTGCCCCGGTCGGCGTGGTGGCAGTTAACGCGTTGCCCGCCGCGTCGG
>JAPPKQ010000347.1 GCA_028819945.1 bacterium
GGGCTGCGGCCCGTGCGGTCGCAGGAGGCCACTGCCTTCGAGGATTACCTCGCGGAGCGCGGCATCACGGCGACCGGCTTCGCTCGGGACGTGTCGATCCTGGATCGCGACGCCGGCCACCCGCTGCGGGCCGGGCTGTCGGACGCGCGGGCGGCGCTGGACGAGGGGCTGGCGCGCTCGCTGGAGGAGCCGCTGGCGGGCCTCTCGCAGGGCATCGTGACGGGGCGGCGCGGCGCCCTGCAGCGCGACGTCCGCGACGACCTCAACGCGACCGGCCTGTCGCACCTGGTGGTGATCTCGGGCAGCAACGTGACGCTGCTGGCCGTCCTGGTCGTGGCGGGGAGCGCCTGGGCCGTCGGGCGCCGCCGCGCGATCTGGCTGGCGATCGTCGTGGTGGGGCTGTACACCGTCTTCGTCGGGGCCGACGCGCCGGTCGTGCGGGCCGCGATCATGGGATCGGTGCTGTTGCTGGCGAGCGCGTCGGGGCGGCGCGGCGCGGCCGAGCCGGCCATCGCGCTGGCGGCGGCGCTGATGGTGGCGGTCCAGCCGGGGACCATCGACGACCTGTCGTTCCAACTGTCCTTCGCCGCGACGGCGGCGCTGGCGGCGATCGCCGAGCCGGCCCGGCTGCGGGCCATGTCGGCGCTGGGCCTCGACCTGCTCGAACGGACGCCGGGCGGGCGCCTGCAACTGGCGCTGCTGGAGACGGGCATCGTGACGGCGGCCGCCGTCGCCGCGACGCTGCCGCTGATCGCGCTGCATTTCGGCCGCATCTCGCTGGTGGCGCTGCCGGCCAACCTGCTGGTCGCGCCGCTCTTCCCGCTCATTTTCCTGGGCAGCCTGGCGACCTCGCTGGCGGGCGCGGTCGGGGCCGGGCTGGGGACCGTCGTGGGCTGGCTGCTGGCCTGGCTGCCCCTGACGTGGTTCGTAGCGGTGGGCGAGGGGGCGGCGTCCCTGCCCTTCGCCTCGGCGCAGATCGACGGCTTCGGCTTGGGCCACGCGGTCGCGCTGTACGCGGCGATCATCGGCGTCGCGGCGTGGCTGCGCCGGGGCCGGGCGGCGCGGCGCCGCGAGGACGAGAGGCGAGACGACGCGCCGCTCGCGGCAAGGGCGCTGCGGGCGCTGGAGTTCCCCACCGCGGCGGCGGCGCTGATCGCGCTGCTGGCCGCGAACGCCGTTGTGTGGGGGGCGGTGGTCTCGGACGACGCCGACACGCTGGACGCGCACGTGCTCGACATCGGTCAGGGCGACGCCATCCTCGCCGTCGCGCCGGGCGGGACGACGATGCTGGTCGACGGCGGCGCGGATGGGCAGCGGCTGCTGGGCGAGCTGGCCGAGGCGCTGCCGCCGGGGCATCGGCGGCTCGACGTCGTCGTGGCGACGCACCCGGACGGCGACCACGTCGCGGGGCTGTTCGCCGCGCTGGAGCGTTACCGGGTCGGGATGCTGATCGTGTCTCCGCTGCACGACACGAGAGAGCTGGGACGGCAACTGCGCGAGGAGGCAGAGGCGCAGGGCATCCCGGTGCTGGAGGCGCACGCGGGGATGCACCTCGCACTGGGCGAAGAGGTGCAGGCCGACGTGCTCGCCCCCGCAGCGGGGGAGGAATTCGGCGGCGGTGTGAACGAGGCAAGCGTCGTGATGCGGCTGCAGCACAGGGCGGTCGCGCTGCTGCTGACGGGCGACATCGACGCGGCGGGGGAGCTGCGGCTGGCGCGCGGGCCCTGGGACTTGCGATCGCAGGCGCTGAAGGTGGCCCACCACGGCAGCAAGACCTCGACCACCGACCTGCTGCTTCGCCGCGTGGCGCCGCAGGTGTCGGCGATCAGCGCCGGGGCGGACAACCCCTTCGGGCATCCGCATCCGGGCGTGCTGGAGCGGCTGGGCGTCGCGGTCGTGCTGCGCACCGACGTCGATGGGCGGCTGCGCCTGTGGTCGGACGGGGAGACCATGCGCTGGGAAAGCGAACACTGAGCGATAGTAGATCGAGTCGGCGCCGCATCACGCCATGGCGGACCGATCACAGGTTCCTGTACGTACGCTCATCCCGCCTCGCGATTCGCAGGACCATCAGGCGCTCCTCATCGGCGTGGATCTCGTAGATGACTCGAAACGGGCCGGCCCGGATGCGCCATACCGTGGCGAACCCCGCCAGCTTCACGCTGCCTGCCGGACGCGGGTCGCCGACGAGGCCGTGGAGTGCATCCCGAACCCGCCGAGCCTCTCTCACGGTGAGCCGGCGCGCCTGCCGCTGCGCGGCCGGAGATAGCTCAACCCGATACGGCGCCGGCAATCAGCTGCGGTCCTTGGGCAGCGAGTCGAAGAACGCCTCAAACTCGACGCCACCCTGCTCAGCGGCTTCGGCGCGGGCTTGCTCAATCGCAGCGTGGTCGGCCTCATCCGAGGCCGCATCCGCCAGCCACGACGCGATCGCCTCATCCACCAGCGCCTGGACCGGTCGGCCGTGCTGATCCGCCGCCGCCTTGAGGGCGCCGTAGAGGTGGTCATCCACGTTCATCATCGTCATCGGTGGCTTCCTTGGGCGAGCGTAGCACGCGCCTGAGGGGCGACCACCGCGGATGGCGGCCTACGCATAGTGCCCCAACCAGGCACCGGCGAGCAAGTGTACGTGGCCCTTCTCGCCGCCGGGCAACTGAGCCTCGCCGGGGAAGTTGGCGAGCAGGCGGAAGCCGTACTGGCTGGAGGCCCAGCCGACCTCCACGAGGTCGTCGCCGAAGGGGCCCATGTCGTGCCAGAACTGCTCGGCGGGAAGGTCGCCGGCGGGGTCGTCGGTGGGCAGGGCGAGGGCGGTGAGCGGCGGATGGCTGCCGCGCTTGCGGGCGTCGAAGAAAACCGCGTGCTGGGTGCGGATGGTGGGCTCGGCCCCGTCGCGGACGGCGTCGACGATGGAGCGGGGCGGCTTGGCGGGGCGCTCGTAGGCGGGGTCGGTGCCGTCGAGGATGTGCAGGTGGCCGTGGGGCTGGCTCTGCATCCCGTAGGGGCCGAAGTTGGAGAGGATGCGGAATCCCTCGGGGGCGTGCTCGCGGCCCATCCGCACCGCGACCCGCCCCACCGGCCCCAGGCTGGCCCACAGCTCCGACTGCGTGCGGTGCTCCTTGGGCACGGCCAGCATCATGATCCGCGACCAGCCGAGCACGTTCTCGAAGACCATCACCTCGTCGTCCTCGTAGAAGACGCGGGCCGGCTCGCGCCCGGCGACGATCTCGCAGAAGGTGCAGTACTGGGCCATCGGCGGGGAGGTTAGGGACGGGGCGGGTCGTCGATCAACGGGGGCGGTGGGGTGTGGGATCAATCGCCGCGGCCGTTGCTCCTCTCCACCAGCCTGATCACGGCATCCTTGATCGTGATCATGTCCTGCTTAACGGTGGTCATGTCCTGCTTGAGCACAGTTGTGTCCTGCTTGAGCGTGGCCACGTCGGCCTCCAGGCGGATACTACGCTCCTCAAGCCCGACAAGCCGACTGTCGACCCGGCCGAGCTTCACGTCGATATCGTCCAACCGCTCCGTATTCGCACGGATCTGATCGGTGTTCGCACGGATCTGGTCCGTGTTCACACGGATCTGGTCCGTGTTCCCGCGGATCTGGTCCGTGTTCCCGCGGATCTGGTCCGTGTTCCCACGGATCAGCGCAGTGAGTCGATCCTCCACGCCCTGAAGTTCATCCCGGCCTACGGCCTCGGCCAGCGTGCGCGCCATCTCGTCAATCTCCTTCGAGGCAGGCCCGCTCAACCAGGAAGAGCACGGCCTGCCTGATCGTGCCCATATCGTGCTGGAGCGTGGTGATGTCTTCCCTGATGGCTGCCATGTCGGCCTCGATCCGGCTGAGCCGCACTGCGTTCTCGTGCTCCGGCGGCCCCTGCCGAATCAGTCGCTCGGTCTTCTCGCGCATCATGCGGGCGATCCGCTCTCCATCGGCGTTGAGTTCTTCGCGGCTCAAGGCTTCGGCCAGCGTGCGCGCCATCGCGGCCCTCCCGTCCGGCGGATCATAGGGCGGAACGGCCTCAGGGCTCTCCTTTGTCCACACCCTTCCGCGAGCGGGCCGCCCCGTTCCGTCAAGCAGGCGCGTAGGGGACGCGCTGATAGCC
>JAPPKQ010000327.1:0-1738 GCA_028819945.1 bacterium
GTGCTGTTCTGCTCGCAGGCCGCCGCGCATCAGATGATCGACCAGGGCCATGGGGGCCGGATCATCACCATCGTCTCCACCGCCGGCGTTCTCCCCTCGTTCCGTGACACCTATGTCGCCTCCTACGTGGCCAGCAAGCACGCCACCATGGGGCTCATCAGGCAGATGGGTCAGGAGATCGCCCCGCACGGCATTCTCATGAACGCCGTCTTTCCCGGCATCGTCGACACGGACATGCTGCGCGCCATGCACCGAGACGTCGCCGCCGACACCGGCGAGACGTACGAGGACGTGCGCCAACGGGTGCTCGACCTGATCCCCGTCGGTCGGTACCAGACGCCCGAAGACGTGGCGAAGATGGTCGCGTTCCTGGCCTCCGCGGATGCCGACTATTCCGTCGGCCAGGCCTTCGACGCCAACGGGGGAGCCTTCTTCTGGTAGCGGCCCGATTGCCGGTCGCCGGCTGGGAGTCTGCTGAGTAGTCACCGAGAGACGTTCTTCGTCATTCCGGCGAAGAGCCCGCCCCGGACTCGATCCGGGGCCGGAATCCATGCGTGGCCAGTCTTGGGTCGGCAGCACCCGCGCCGGTTACAGCAGGTGGCCCCCGTCGACCACTAGGGGATGTCCCGTCACGAATGACGCCTCGTCGGAGCACAACCAGACGACGGCGTCGGCGATCTCCGCGGGCTCGCCCAGCCTCCCCATGGGATGCCGGGCGACCGCGGCTCGCTCGGCCTCGGGATCGCCGGCCAGGAAGAACTCGGTCATCGGGGTGCGGATCACACCGGGGCACACCGCGTTGATCCGGATGCCCTGATCGGAATACTCCAGGGCCGCCGTCCTCGTCAGCCCGATCACCGCGTGCTTGGCCGCCACGTACGCCGATTCGCCGGGCAGCCCGATGAAGCCCGCCACCGACGACGTGTTGACGATCGCGCCCGTGCCCTGCCGCACCATGTGACGCAACTCGTACTTCATGCAGAGGAACATCGAGGCCTGGGTCACGCGTGTGACGCTCTCGAAGACGTCCTCCGGATACTCGTGGATCAAGGCGCGGGTACCCAGATTGCCTACGTTGTTGTGCGCGTAGTCCAGCCCGCCGAGCCCCTCGACGGTGACGGTGATCATGCGCTCGACGTCGGCCGAGTTCGTCACGTCGGCTTGGATCAGCAGCGCCTGTGCGCCTTGCTGTTCGACCAACTCGACGGTGCGGGCGGCGGACTCGGCGTCGATGTCGACGACGGCCACCCGGGCTCCCGCGGCGGCGAAGGCGAGTGCGCTGGCCTGCCCGATCCCGAGCCCGGCTCCTGTCACGAGGGCGACTTTCCCAGTGAAATCGGCCATGCGGAGAGCCTCTCGTTCGGGTGGTCCCACCCCGGCGACGGACGCCGTTCCCACGATAGCCGTGCGCCTTGTAGGCGGCCCTGGGCGACTGCTGAGTAGTGCCCCCGATCCCTCACACGTCATTCCGGCGGAGGCCGGAATCCATGGTTCGGCGGCGCCTGCCGTCGGTGACTCAGCACATTCCCGGGGTGTGCGCTGAGTGGCGACGGAGCCGTGCCGCACGCCGGCCGGCGCTGGCGGCGGGCATACGAACAGGAGTAGGGTCTGGTGGCCTCGCGGCGTCGAGTTCGTCGTGCCGGGGGGCGAAGGGGGGGGGGGGGGGAGGGATTTGAAAAGGCGCCGGGTGATCCCGGCCGTGGCAGTGACGGTGTCGCTTGTCCCCGCGGCCTGGTCC
>JAPPKQ010000327.1:1748-4102 GCA_028819945.1 bacterium
AATACGAACAGGAGTAGGGTCTGGGGGCCTCGCGGCGGCGAGTTCGTCGTGCCGGGGGGCGAAGGGGGGGGGTCATAGCGCTATGACTCTGCGCCGGCTGATCCCGGCCCTGGCACTGACGGTGTCGCTTGTCGCCGCGGCCTGCTCCGACGACGACGACGCCAGCACAGCGCCCGCACGCGGCTGGGAGGATCCGGCCGGCAACATGCTGGCCTTCTCCAACGTGGCGGCGGCCGCGGGCATCGAGTTGAACCGCGAACTGCCGCCCCCGCCGGCGCCACCCGAAGGAGCGGAGGGGACACCCTCCGAACCGCAAGGCATGCCGGATCTCATGGATCCCGCTGCCAACGCCAAGGCGACGCTGGCGATGCGAGGGGGAGCGGCCGTGCTCGACTACGACCGGGACGGTTGGCTCGACCTGTTCCTGGTCGGCGCCGACTCAGGCCCCGACCGTCTGTACCGGAACAACGGCGACGGGACCTTCTCGGAGGTGGGAGCGCAGGCGGGGGTCGCCCTGGAGCATCTCGGCTCGGGCGCCTCGGCCGCCGACTACGACGGTGACGGGTGGACCGACCTGCACGTGACCAGCCACGGCGCCGGGGAGGCCGCGGCGCCGGGCCACCACCGGCTGTACCGCAATCGCGGCGACGGCACGTTCGAGGAGATCTCCGGCCGGGCCGGCGTGGCGACCACCAGCGCGACGATGGGGGACGGTTTCGGATCGGCCTTCGGCGATGTCGACCTCGACGGCGACCTGGATCTGCTGGTCACGGGCTGGCAGGAGGGGTCGCTCGGCAACCGGCTGTTCATCAACAACGGCGACGGCACCTTCAGCGACGTGACCGAGGCGGCGGGCATCACCGACGACGGCATCCGCGGCTTCGCGCCCTGCCTCGCCGACATGACGGGCGACCGTTACCCGGAGGCCCTCATCGCCGCCGATTTCGGAACCAGCAGGTACTTCGTCAACAACGGCGACGGAACCTTCAGCGAGCGGACCGTGGCGTCCGGCACCGATGAGACGTGGGCGGGAATGGGCGGCACGGTGGCCGACTTCGACGGGGACGGCTGGCTGGACTGGTACGTGACGGCGATCTTCGACGAGCACGGCCTGGGTTACGGGGACGGCAACAAGCTGTACATCAACCGCGGCGCCGGCACCTTCGAGGAGTCGGCGGCGACAGCCGGCGTCGAGGACGGCGGCTGGGGATGGGGGACGGCCGGACTGGACCTCAACCACGACGGCATGGTCGACATCATCGAGACCAACGGCTGGATGCGCGAGGAGTACCAGGGCGAGCGCGCCAAGCTCTGGATCAACATGGGGGACGGCACGTTCACCGACGTGGCCACGTCCGCCGAGTTGACCTACGACATCCAGGGCCTGGGCCTCCTGCACTTCGATTTCGACGGCGACGGCGACCAGGACGTGGCGCTCACCTCACCGGCCGGCGACTTCCGCCTGTACCGCAACGACCTCAGCGGTGAGGCGGCCAACTGGCTGCGGGTGTTCCTCGACACGACGAGTACCGACGGCATCGCGCCGCACGGGCTGGGCAGCCGGGTGACGGTGACCGCCGGCGACCTCGAGATCAGCCGCTGGATAATCTCGTGCGCGCACTACCTGACCAGCAGCGAGCTGTCGGCGCACTTCGGCTTGGGCTCGGAGGACACCGTCGATGAGATCCGCGTCGAGTGGCCGGACGGGTCGGTGACGATCATGAGCGACGTCGACGCCAACCAGACGGTGACCGTCTCACCCGGCTGAGGCGCTCGCCAGGCCTCGAGGGAGCAGATCGTGGAAACAATCGATGAGCAGTTGGTCTCGAGACAGTTCATGGAGGACCCGTACCCGGTCTACCGGCGGCTGCAGGAAGAGGCGCCGGTGTACTGGAGCGATGCGTGGGACTGCTGGCTGCTGACCCGCTTCGCGCACGTGGATGCGGTCATTCGCAACCCGGCCGGCTTCCGGAACCGGGTCTATGACACATGGATGGAGAAGATCCCCGAGGACAACCGCCAGGAGCTGTCGTCGTTCGTGGACTACTGGACGACCAGCGGATTCAGCCAGGCGGACCCGCCCGAACACACCCGGATCCGTCGAGTCGTGTCGAAGGCCCTGACGCCCGACGCCCTCGCTGCCATCCGGCGACGCGTCGAGGCGCTCGCCGACTCCCTGCTCGACGAGGTGACCGAGAGCGGGCGTGCCGACCTGCCGCCCGACTTCGCCGTGCCTCTGCCCGCCATCGCGGTCAGCGAATTGGTGGGGCTGCCTCCCACCGAGAGGGTGCAATTCAGGGAGTGGACCAACCAGTACCTGGAGTTCCTCGGCCCGGGCGGCCTCGACGTGGACG
>JAPPKQ010000412.1 GCA_028819945.1 bacterium
GCGTGGTGCGGGGCACGCTCCGGGCCGACGCCATGGGCTGGCCGCAGACGCGGCGGCGCTCGTTCCTGGTGGCCCGGCGGGACGCCGCCCCGATCCCTCTCGACATCGTCGCCGAGGTGCTGGCGGATGCGGAGCCGCGGACACTCGAGTGGGCGATCGGTGACCTCGTGGACCGCGAGAGCTGCGGCGTCATGGACGTGGCGTCGGAGATGATCCCGGAGAATCGGGAGCGGGTGGACTGGCTGTTCGACAACGGTGAGTACGACCTGCCGAATGCGTGGCGCCCCGAGTGTCACCGCGGCGGCACGACCTACGGCGCGGTTTACGGCCGGATGTGGCCCGACAAGCCCGCCCCTACGATCACCACAGGATTCATGACGCCCGGTCGGGGCCGCTACGTACACCCGACCAGACGCCGCACATTGACCCCGCGGGAGGCGGCACGGATTCAAGGCTTCCCCGACACGTACCGCTTCTTGGCCGACCCGCGTTATCCGCCGAAGCGGAAGGATCTGGCCAAGTGGATCGGCGACGCCGTGCCGATGCCCCTCGGCTACGGTGCGGCGCTGTCGGCGCTGGGCCCGGGTCTCGGCACCGCCGGTCGCTCCGGTTCGTCGGGCAGTCGATCCTCTCCAGGTTGACATGCGATTGGCGCCCCGCCGCTGGTCCGACTCGCTCAACCTCCTCTCCCTCCGGCGATGAAGCCGATGCCTGCCACTGAGTCTCCGGTTCCGAGTTCGCCCTCGGTGCGGCGGAGGATGCGGAACACCCGCCAACGAGACACCCCGTTCGAGATCCGAGTCCGGCGGCTACTGCACGCCAGAGGTCTGCGCTACCGCGTTGATCGGGCGATTCCAGCCGTGACGAGAGCTCGTCCGGATGTCGTATTCGGCCGCGAGCGCGTCGCCGTGTTCCTGGACGGCTGCTTCTGGCACTCCTGCCCGCAACATGCAACGACTCCGACGGCCAACAGGGACTGGTGGCGGGCGAAACTCCTGGCCAACGTCGAACGCGACCGCCGCCACGACCGCGAGCTGACAGCGGCTGGGTGGACGGTGTGTCGATTCTGGGAACATCAAGACGCCACGTTCGTGGCAACCGAGATCGAGCAACTCGTGCTCCGCCGCCGGAGAGCCGGCCGCTAGCTAGCCCAAGGCCCATCCGTCTCCAACTGGCGCTCGACCACTCACGCCGGATCCACCGCTCCCTGTCAGACTCCGGGTTCAAGACCGCCATCGCAGCAGGCGGCAGCCAGCCCTCCGACCGGGTGAGGACTGAGACTGGGCAAACCGAGGCCGGACAGGGAACAACGCCAAGCCGGGACTAGGCCGTCGCAGCTCACCCGACCCGACGCTACGGACGGCGCGGAAACACCAACACTGACGCGCTGGTGCGCCCAACCGGACCGGTCGCCCGGCAGCGCCGAGGTGGCTGTCACACCCCCTTCTTATATTGGTGATCATGAACCATTCGGAACTCGCGGAGAATTCCAGCCCTACTGCGGTTCAGCTGGACGGCGGGTCCGCCGCCGGGCCGTTCGGGCGGCTGTTGGCGGTGCTGCGGGTGTTGCGGCGTCGCCCGGCGGTGGTTACGGACGCCGACGGGCTGGGGGCTTGTCTGCGGGCCGTCCGCGTGGCGCGGGCGTGGCTGGATGCGTACGAAGCCGAGGTGCTGGTCGAGGCGGAGCGGCGAGACGTGGCCCGGGACACGGGTTCCGTCGACACCGCCGGCTGGTTGCGCGGCGTGGCCGGGGTGAGTCGGCGGGAGTCGCTGGCCCGGGCGCGCACCGCGGTGGCACTCGAGGAGTTGTGTGAGGTGGGCGAGGCTCTCGCTGCCGGTCGTATCACGCACGGTCACGTGCAGGCCCTCACCCAGGTCGCCCTGCCCGCCGAGGTCGATCTCGGCATCGATCCCGATGTGGACTTCCCGACCGCGGCGCGCCGCATCGCCGAGACAGCGCGGAGCAACCAGGAAGAGTTGGTCCGCGCCGCCGAGTCGATGAGCGTCGAGGAGTACCGGCGCTTCCTGCGCCGCTGGGCCGACCTGGCCGCCGGCGACGACGGCGCCGAGCGCGACCTCCGCCGGCGTCGGCGCCGCAGCGTCACCACCTTCGAGAGCGACGACGGCCTCCACGGCGTGCGGGCGCTGCTGCCGGCCGATCAGTTCGCCGTCTTCGAGAACGAGCTGCGGCGCCTGGCCGAGGCCCGCTGGCGCGCCGAGCATCCCGACGCCGACGGCGTGCCGGCCAGAGAACTGTCGTGCCCGCAGCGCAACGCCGATGCCTTGGTGGACATGGCGCGCCGATCCCGCCAACTCGGCGACAACAACGGTGAGCCGCTCGGCTCCCACATCGACGTCATGGTGCTGATCGACGCGGAGACCCTCCTGGGCGGCATGCACTCCCACAGCCGCTGCGAACTCGACGACACCACTCCCCTCTCGCCGACCGCGGCTCGGCGGCTGCTCTGTGACGCAGACATCCTCACCGCGGCTCTGGACCGGCCGAGCCTGAAGCTCGACCTCGGCTACAGCCGCCGCTCCGCCGGCCCCAGCCTCCGGAGAGCGCTCATCGCCCGCGACCGCACCTGCACCGCACCCGGCTGCGACCGACCCCACTGGATGTGCGAGATCCACCACATCATCCCCTGGGCACTCGGCGGACCCACCAACCTGGACAATCTCACGCTGCTCTGCAGCCGCCACCACCACCTACACCACGCCAAAGAGGCACAAGCCATCGGCTCGAGGCAGTCCAGAGATCGGTCCCGAAGATCGGCGAGACCGCCCGGTACAGCCATAGACGTCGCCGCCTAGCGCAATCGGGCGCGGGCCAGCGCTCCTTGACAATCGAAGACAGACGGTGCGTGGGAACTGAGCGGGGTAGCCGCGGAGCACAGCGAGCCGTCAGAGCGAAGCAAAGCGGACCGTCGCCGAGGAGGACACCACACGTTGGTGCAGGAGGGCGGCTCCGAGCCGAACTGCTCTAGAAGCCAATATCATGATATTTAGTGATAATTAGATATTCTCCATAACATACGCCGAATGGAGATTCGGGGGTCGGCCTACCGCCACGGCATTCCTGCCAGCGAGATTCGCCACGCTTGGTCGCATGCCCTGGGATTCTTCGACATCGAACCCGGCCACGAGCCACCCAAAGGCCTCTGTATCGGGCCGGATACGGCTGGTAATCTCCTTGAAGTGCTCTACCTGTTGAAGTGCTCTACCTGCAACTTGCGCACGGTGAGGTGATCATTCATGCCATGCCGCTGCGCCGCACCTTCCGGCAGCATCTGACTCGAGGAAGACCATGATTCAGAAGGCCCAACGGACCCTCAGCGCCGAGGAGATGGAACGCATCGCCATCGAGTTCGAGACCCACGAATTCACGCCCGAAGAACTCGCGAAGATCGCCAGAACGCGCAGGAGCACACCACGACCCGCCCCGGCGGAGGACAGATCAGCGAGCGACGGCGCGTAACGCCAGCACCCGGTCGAGGAGGGCTCGGGCTACGTCGCGTTTGGAGGTGAGGGGGACCGTGGTGCTGCCGCTGGCGGCATCGAGCAGGGTCACCTCGTTTGTGTCGTGGTCGAAGCCCGCGCTCGGCGCCGATACGTCGTTGACGACGATGAGGTCGGCGCCCTTGGCGCGCAGCTTGGCCTCAGCGTTGGCGAGCAAGTCGCTGGTCTCGGCGGCGAAGCCCACCAGGGTCCCCACCTCTCCCCCGCGGCCCAACTCGGCGAGGATGTCGGGGGTCGGCTCCAGACTGATGGTGCGCGCCTCGCCGGTCTTC
Source organism: bacterium (assembly GCA_028819945.1). Classification (GTDB taxonomy): domain Bacteria; phylum Actinomycetota; class Acidimicrobiia; order Acidimicrobiales; family CATQHL01; genus VXNF01. The sequence continues at coordinate 3,792 of JAPPKQ010000412.1, forward strand.
TTGATCTTGTCAGGGGCAGGTGCGGTCGGCCGGTAGTCGGCGACGGCGGCGGCCATGACGACCACGTCGGCGGGGAGCCGGTCGACCGTGGCGGCGCGCATCTCCTCGGCCGTCTCGACGAGCACGAGTTCGATGCTCTCGGGCAGCGGGCGCCGGACCGTGGCGACGAGGGTGACCTTGGCGCCTCGGGCCGCCGCCTCGGTCGCGACCGCGTAGCCCTGCTTGCCGGACGAGCGGTTGCCGACGAACCGCACCGGGTCGACGGGTTCGCGGGTGCCGCCGGCCGTCACGAGCACCCGCAGCC
>JAPPKQ010000295.1 GCA_028819945.1 bacterium
GGCCATCGCCGGGCCGGTGGCATTCGTCGGCCTGGCCATCCCGCACGTTGTTCGCTCGCTGGTGGGACCGGACTACCGCTGGATCCTGCTCTACTCGGCGATTCTCGGCCCCTGCCTGATGCTGGGAGCCGACGTCATCGGCCGGGTGGCGGCCAGCCCGAGCGAGTTGCAGGTGGGGATCGTCAGCGCCGCTGTCGGGGCGCCGTTCCTGGTCTACCTGGTACGCCACACGAGGCTGGCCGAACTGTGATCGCTGCTGTGCCGGCTCCGTCGCCGTATGTCCTGGGGGCCGTCGCCGCATCGTTCGTCGCGTTGACCGCGGTGCTGCGGCGGCCGCACCTGGGGCCGGTGGCGGCGGGGCGGTTGCGCTGGGGCGCCTGCTCCGCCCGGCTCCAGTGGCGGGTGGTCTGGCTCGGCGGCGCGGTCGCGGCCATCACGCTGGCGCTGATGGCGACGGGTCTGGTCGTCGGGGATTTCCCGGTCCCGGCGTGGCGGGCACTGGCCACGGCAATCTGGGACCGGGGTGGCGAGTTCGACTTCGTCGTGAACTCACTGCGCTTCCCGCGCGTCGTCGTGGCCACCCTGGCCGGTGCCTGCCTCGCCACCTCGGGCGCGCTGTTCCAGTCGCTCGTCGACAACCCGCTGGTCTCGCCGGACATCATCGGCATCAACACCGGCGCTGCGGCGTGTGCCATGGCGATCCTGCTGGTCGGCGCAGATCCCGCCCTGCTGCCCGTCGCCGCCTTCGGTGGCGCCGTGGCCACCGCGGCGGTGATCTTCCTGCTGGCGTGGCGGCGGGGCGTCAGCGGTGCCCGCCTGGTTCTCGTGGGCATCGGCATCAACGCGCTGCTCGCCGCGGTCATCTCGTTCCTGCTCGTGCGTTTCCCCATCGAGCAGGTCAGCGCCGCGGCGACCTGGCAGGCCGGAACCCTGGCCGCCGCTTCCTGGCGGAACGTTCTGGTGCTGGCGGCCGGCCTCGCCGTGCTGTTCCCGGCCGCCTTCGTGCTGGCGCGCCGGCTGCGCGTCCTGCAACTGGGCGACGACGCGGCGTCGGCTCTGGGCCTGCGGGTCGAGGCCTGCCGCGTGGCGGTGATCGTCGTGGGCTCGGGACTGGCCGCCGTCGTCGTGGCCGTCGTGGGGCCGCTCGGCTTCGTGGCCCTCCTGGTTCCGCACGTGGCCCGGTCCCTGGCCGGCACCATGACCGGCGGCGTGCTGGTGCTCACGGCTCTGCTCGGCGCGGTCATGCTGCTCTCGGCCGACCTGGTCGCTCAGCGCCTGTTCGCCCCGACGGTGCTGCCGGCGGGTGTCGTGACCGCGGCGATGGGCGGCCCGTTCCTGCTCGCCATCCTGCGGCGGTACCACCGTGCCTTCTGAGGAACACGGTCTGCGCGCCGCGGGTCTCAGCGTCGGGTATGGCGGCCCGCTCATCCTGGAGGGGCTGACCACCACCATCCCGACCGCGGGCATCACGGCGATCATCGGGGCCAACGCCTCGGGGAAGTCCACCCTGCTGCGTGCCCTGGCGCGCCTGCTGCGGCCCGCCGGAGGCACCGTGTTCCTCGACGGCACCGACATAGCGCGCCAATCCACCCGCTCGGTGGCGACCCGCCTCGGCCTGCTGCCGCAGACGCCTCGCGCCCCGGACGGGATCAGCGTCGACGACCTGGTGCGGCGCGGTCGCTACCCCCACCAGCGCATGTTCGATCAATGGTCGCGGGCCGACGAGCAGGCCGTCCGGCGAGCCCTCGAGTTGACCGGGATGGTCGAACTGCGCGAGCAGGCGATCGACAGGCTGTCGGGCGGTCAGCGGCAGCGCGCCTGGCTGGCCATGGCGCTCGCCCAGGACGCCGGCACGATGCTGCTGGACGAGCCGACCACGCATCTCGACATCGCCCATCAAGTGGAGATACTGGATCTGCTGGTCGAACTGAACCACTCCGAGGGGCGGACCGTGGTGATGGTGCTGCACGACTTGAACCAGGCCTGCCGGTACGCCTCGTACGTCATCGCCATGGCCGAGGGCCGCATCGCCGCGGCCGGCGAACCGTCACAGATCGTCACGGCCGAAGTGATCCAGCGGGTGTTCGGTCTGGCGGCGAGGATCATCGCCGATCCGGTGACGGGGATGCCGCTGTGCATCCCGGAGCGGAAGGCCGCCGGCACGGATCCACGCCGGAGTTAAGAAATCCTAACATTTCGGTTGCCATAGGAGTTAGGCGCACCTAACATCTACCCGTGGTCACTGGTGCGCGCCGGCGCCGGGCATGCCGTCGTGAGGGCAGGGGCACCCGTAGGCGTTCGGCTCTCGCCGTCCTGTGCGCGCTGGTGATCATCGGGTCGGGGTCGGGTTGCAGCAGCGGCGCGGATGCGGGTTCACCGCAGCCGGAGCCTTCCGTGGCGGTAGCGGCTCCGGACGCAGTCCCTGCCCCGACGCCGACCCGGACTCCGCCGCCCGATCCGGTTCCCGCCCCGCCGCCCGATCCGGTTCCCGCCCCGCCGCCCGAACCGGTTCCCGCTCCTGTGCCCGAACCTGCCCCGCCGCCGGCTGAACCTCCCGCGGCCACCGAGCCGAGCCTCCCGGTGACGGTCACCGACGAGACCGGAGCCACGATCACCGTCGAGTCCATCGAGCGGATCATCCCGCTGGACGGCGACATCGCCGAGATCGTCTTCGCCCTCGACCTCGGGGCCAATGTCGTTGCCACGGACCTGTCGGCCACCTACCCGCCGGAGGCCGACGCGCTGCCCGAAATCGGGTACCAGCGAGCGCTCTCGGCAGAGGCGGTGGCCGCATTCGCGCCGACGGTGCTGCTGGCTACCGACATCGCTGGACCGCCGGAAGCCCTCGACGACATGCGCCGGCTGGGATTCCCGCTCGTCATCGTGCCCAACGAGACCACCTCCACCGGGGCCGGGCAGAAGATCAGAGCGGTCGCCGAGGCACTGGGTGTGCCGCAGAGGGGTGAGAGCCTGGCGAGCGCGGTCGACGGCGCCATCGCCGAGGCCGCGGCACCCCCCGGCGGCGAGGGCCGCCCGCGCGTGATCGCGCTCTACCTCCGCGGCACGGCCGCGCAGCTCGTGCTCGGGGAGTCCTCCAACACGCGCTGGCTCATCGAGGCCGCCGGCGGGATCGACGTCTCGGAGTCCATGGGGATCACCGATCCGGTGCCGATCTCCGCCGAGGCGATCCTGGCGGCCGCCCCGGAGGTGGTGCTGGTGCCGGAGGCGGGTCTCACATCGGTGGGCGGCATCGACGGCCTCCTGGACATCGGCGGCCTGGCGGAGACCCCGGCCGGCCGCAACCGGCACGTCCTGTTCTACGACGACCAGCTCCTGCTGGGGAACGGTCCCCGCACGGCGGAGGTGCTGGCCCGGCTCCGGGACGATCTGCGGCGCGTCCCGACCACCCCGGAAGGAGAGTCATGAACAACGGATTCGAGAACCTGCGCCTGGGCGTGGGACTCGCCCACATGGCGCCGGGCGCGGTGATCCGGGTCTTCAACTGCGACGGCAGCGAACTCGTGGCCTCGGCCTGCCCGGCGGCCGACCTCGACATCTGCGAGTTGCGGATGATGGTCGCAGCCGGCCGCGGCTCGTGCTGGTCGGCCCTGGAGTCCTGGATGGAGACGACGGGGATCAGCGGTGTCGGCACCGTCGGCGGCTCGCTGCAGGACTGCGGCAATGGCCTCTACCGGTACTGGAACGAGGGCCGTGAGCAGCGCTGGTTCGCCACGACTCTCTCGCCGGCGGAAATCGTGGAGGTCCTGGACCGCATCGAGGCCGACGAGTCTGTGAACGAGGTCATGGACGTGACGCTCAAGCCCGACTTCGCCCTGCACGTCACGACGGTGTGCATCCAGGCGGCCGACCGGGAGTTGGATGCCCGGCTGACCGATCCGGCGATGTCGGTCTACGGGGCGTGCCTGGCCGAGGAACTGACCAAGAGCACTCTGAACGATCAACACGACAGCAAGGAGAGCAACTGATGAGCATTGTCCGAATCAACGCAATCACGGTGCCCGACGGCGCCGGGGACGAGCTGCTTCGCCGTTTCGAGCGGCGGGTCGGCGAGGTGGAGAACATGGAAGGG
>JAPPKQ010000143.1 GCA_028819945.1 bacterium
GCCTCGTCATTCCGGCGAAGAGCCTGCCCCGGACCCGATCCGGGGCCGGAGTCCAGATCGCTCGCGGCCCCTCGTGCTGAACCCATGAGGCTTGACGGCAAGGTCTGCATCATCACGGGGGCGGGCTCCGGTCAGGGCCGCGCCTCGGCGCTGCGCTTCGCCACTGAGGGGGCGCACGTGGTGATCGCCGAGGTCGACGCGGCGACTGGCGCTTCCGCCGCCGACGAGATCACCGCAGCGGGCGGAGCGGCCCTTTTCGTGCAGACCGACGTCAGTAGCGAAGAGGATTGGCACCGGGTCATCGGCCAGGCCGAAGAGCGCTTCGGCGGCGTCGACGTGCTCTACAACAACGCGGCGGTCGCCCCCGTCGAGGACGGGTCAGTGGTAGACGTGCCGCTGGACACTTGGAACCGCACGCTGGCGGTCAACATCACCGGACCGATGCTGGGCTGCCGCCACGCCATCCCGCAGATGCTGCGCCGCGGCGGCGGCTCGATCATCAACACGTCCTCGATCCGGGCGTTCGTGGGCGGGAGCCGGCCCATCGACGCCTACACGGCCAGCAAGGGGGCGCTGATCTCGCTGACCCGTTCGCTGGCTGTCGTGTACGGTCCGCAGGGCATCCGCGCCAACGTCATCGCCCCCGGCACGATCCGCACCCCAATGGCCCTGGTCCACGATGCCCACGGCGATGCCGGCAGCCAGATGCGGCTGGCCCGCTACCCGGTCGGTCGTTTCGGCCAGCCGGAGGAGATCGCCGACCTGGCGCTCTACCTGGCCTCGGACGAGTCGCGCTGGACCAACGGAGCTGTGATGGTGATCGACGGCGGCGCGATGATCAACTACGTCTGAGGGCCACGAGCCCAGCGAAAGGATCCGGGAGGGAACATGCGGATAGCGGAAGGATACGAGAAGAGTCCCTATAGGTCGGAGCGTCAGCGTCGGCATCTGCTGGGCTACACCGACCCGCTGGTCGTGCACCCGGGCGATCAGGTCCGGGTCATGGTCAGCAGCGAGTTCGAATCCTACGCGTCCGAGGTTGTGCGGCTCATCCACGGCGACACCTCGCCGGAGAGCCCCGGCTTCAAGGCCGAGCCGGTGGCGACGTCGGCCGACGGAACGCACCCCGGCCGGATCCAGGAGACTCACGCCGGTTCGTACGTGGAGGTGCCCGACGCCCCCGAGATCTCCGGCAGCTTCACGGTCGCCGCCTGGATCTGGCCGACGGTCCCCGAGGCAGGGGTTCAGACCATCGTGGCGCATCGCAGCCGCTCCACCGGCTACAGCCTCGGGTTCGGCGTCCCGCGGGGAATGCCGACCGGGCCGGACGTGGACAGCGCCGGGTGCACGATTCCCCCCGAGGAAACCGACGACGGGCTCACCCTGCGGGTCGGCCGCGCCGGCTTCTCCCTGGGCGTCTGGCCGACCGCGAAGCGCTGGCACTTCGTGGCGGGCTCCTGGGACGCCGCCACTGGCGAGGCGCGCCTGTTTCAGAGGATCAACGAGCGGGGCCCGGAGCCCTCGCTCGTTGCCACAACGGATCTCGGGCCACTGGACGATCACTATGCCGACCCCAGACCCGGCGAGCCCGGAACCCCGCTGCTGCTGGCGGCCGGCTCGCGCATCGACGGCACCGAGGCGGGCGCCTACCACTGCTTCAACGGCAAGATCGAGCGGCCGTGCCTGTTCAACCGGGCCCTGAGCATCGATGAGTTGGAGGTACTGGCCGGCGGCGCCGACCCGCTGGCGATGAGCGGCGTGTCGGCCGTGTGGGACTTCGCCGCCACGGACGCCTCCGGGGTCGACATCGCCGACGTCGGTGGCTCGGGCCACGACGGCACCGTCGTCAACTACGCCATGCGCGGCCTCACCGGCCACAGTTGGGACGCCACGGCCTTCACCCGTGAAGAGGCGCCGGAGCAGTACGGGGCAATCCACTTCCACGACGACGACTTCGACGACAGCCGCTGGGAGGAGGACTTCAGGTTCACCGTCCCCGACGGTGCCCGCAGCGGCTACTACGCCGTGCACCTGCAGGCCTCCGACGAGGCCGGCGGCGAGGAGGACCACATCCCGTTCTTCGTGACGCCCGCCCCGGGCGCCCGCCGGGCGAAGGCGGCGTACCTGGCGCCAACCTGCAGTTACCTGGCCTACGCCAACGAGCGGGTGCTGTTCAGCGGGGGACACGACTTCAGCGACCTCACCAACATCCCCATCGTGGTGGACCCCTACGACGACTACCTGGGCGCCCGGGTGGAACTCGGCGGCTCGGTCTACGACGTGCACACCGACGGCAGCGGCGTGTGCCACTCCACCACCCGCCGCCCGCTCCTGTCGATGCGCGCCACCGCCCGCCACTGGGTGACCAACGCTCCCCGTGGCTACGCCTTCGATCTCTACCTGGTGGACTGGCTGGACACCCAGGGCGTCGACTACGACGTCATCACCGACGAGGACCTGCACTTCGAGGGGCTCGACTGCCTCGCCGAGTACAAGGTCGTCATGACCGGCTGCCACCCCGAGTACTGGACCGGCCCCATGCTCGACGCCCTCGAGGCGTACCTGGACGGTGGCGGCCGGCTCATGTACCTGGGGGGCAACGGCTACTACTGGGCCACCACCTACGATCCCGGGCGACGGCACGTCATCGAGGTGCGGCGCGGCTTCGCCGGCAGCCGGGCCTGGGAGTCGCACCCCGGGGAGACGCAGTTCGCCTCCACCGGCGAGCAGTGCGGCATCTGGCGGCACCTGGGCCGCTCGCCCAACGCCATCGTGGGCACCGGGTTCTCGTGCCAGGGCTGGGACGCACACACGCCCGGCTACCGGCGCCTGCCGGACAGCTTCGACCCGCGGGCCGCGTTCATCTTCGAGGGCGTCGGCGACGACGAGACAATCGGCGACTTCGGCCTGGTCATGAACGGCTGCGCCGGTGACGAGCTGGATCGCGTGGATCACCGCCTGGGTACCCCGTCGCACACCCTGGTCCTGGCAACCTCGGCGGGTCAGCACTCGGCCTACTACCTGATCTGCCACGAGGACATCTACGTGATGCACTCCAGAATCGACGCGACCCGCAACGACGACGCCCGCGCCGACATGGTCTACTTCGAGACCGCTGACGGGGGCGCCGTGTTCTCGGTCAGTTCCATCAACTGGTTCAGCGGCCTGTCGCACAACGGCTACGACAACAACGTCTCCCGCATCACATCCAACGTGTTGAACAACTTCCTGGCCTGAGCGCCCCCGAGGTACGGCGAACGCGGCCACTGGGTCTCGCCGCCGCTCGGTCCGCTGCCGCACTGGCGGCGGGTCGCGTGGCGCTCAGCACGTACTCGACCTGACTGAGATCGCGAATAGGGTGAGGACGATGCCTTCAAGATCAGCGGAGAGGTGCCGGGCGAGTCCGGCGACGCGCTGATACACACGGGAGATACACGATTTGCCACGGCTCAGCTTCAAAGGAAAAGTCTTTGTCGAGAATCATCATTTGGCGGTGCCTTTCCACGAGTTGCTGCCGGTGCGTGACAAGGGGCTCAGCGAGACGGCGAGCCTGCACGACAACCTGGTCATCCATGGCGACAACCTTGCCGCACTGAAGTCCCTGCTGCCGACCTATCACGGCAAGGTGAAGTGCATCTACATCGATTCGCCCTACAACACGGGCAACGAGGGCTGGGCATATAACGACAACGTGAACGCGCCCCTCATGCGGGACTGGCTGGGGCGGGTGGTGGACCGCGACGACCTGACCCGACACGACAAGTGGTGCTGCATGATGTTGCCGCGCCTCAAGCTTCTGCGCGAGTTGCTCCGGGAGGACGGCGCGATCTTCGTGTCGATCGACGACAACGAGGTACATCACCTCCGCTGTCTGATGGACGAGGTGTTCGGGGAGGAGAACTTCGTTGCAACCATCATTTGGCACAAGATGGACAGCCCCAAGAACACAGCGCGTCACTTGAGTGAGGATCACGACTACGTGATGCTCTACGCGCGAGACGCGGCCCGGTGGCAGCCAAACCGCTTGCCGCGGTCCGAAGAGATGCTCAAGCGCTACCAGAATCCTGA
>JAPPKQ010000350.1 GCA_028819945.1 bacterium
GGGCATGGTCATCTGCGACCGTCCCGTCATCGAGGTGTGCCCCGTGGAGTGGGCGCGCAAGCAGGGCCGCAGCGTCCTGCAGTGGGACAAGGACGACTGCGCCGCGGTGGGGCTGGTGAAGTTCGACCTGCTGGGGCTCGGGATGCTGTCGGCGCTGCACCACGCCATCGACCTCGTCGCCGGATCCGACGGTACCCGGATCGATCTCGCCGCCCTGCCCCAGGAGCCCGAGGTCTACGAGATGCTCTGCGCGGCCGACACCATCGGTGTGTTCCAGGTGGAGTCGCGCGCCCAGATGGCCACGCTGCCCCGGCTGAAGCCCCGCTGCTTCTACGACCTCGTCGTGGAGGTGGCCCTCATCCGGCCCGGCCCCATCCAGGGCGGCTCCGTGCATCCCTACATCCGGCGCCGCAACGGCACCGAGGCGGTCACCTACCCGCATCGGTTGCTGGAGAGGGCTCTCGCCAAGACCCTCGGCGTGCCGCTCTTCCAGGAGCAGCTCATGCAGATCGCCATCGACGTGGCGGGCTTCAGCGCGGCCGAGGCCGACCGGCTCCGCCAGGCGATCGGCTCCAAGCGCAGCCACCAGCGTCTGGAGCAGCTCAAGGAGCGGTTCTTCGCGGGCATGGCGGCCAACGGCATCGACGACGAGGTCGGCGAGCAGATCTGGCGGAAGCTCGACGCCTTCGCCAACTACGGCTTCCCCGAGAGCCACGCCGTGTCGTTCTCGTACCTCGTCTACGCCTCGTCGTGGATCAAGTACCACTACCCGGCGGCGTTCTGCGCCGCGCTGCTGCGGGCCCAGCCCATGGGGTTCTGGTCGCCGCACACCCTGGTCGGCGACGCCCGCCGCCACGGGGTCGTGGTGCGCACACCCGATCTCAACGCCTCGGCGGCGACCGCCGGCCTGGAGCGTGCGGAGGACTCCACCGGTGGCTGGGCGGTTCGGTTGGGGCTCGACTACGTGCGGGGCGTCGGCGAGGAGCTGGCCGCCGAGATCGACGCCGGCCGTCCCTACTCCTCGGTGGAGGACCTGCGCCGGCGGGTGCCGGCCGTCTCGGCCGCGGCGCTGGAGAGCCTCGCGATCGCGGGGGCGTTCGGCTGCTTCGGCAGCGACCGCCGATCGGCGCTGTGGACCGCGGGGGCGCTGGCCCGGGCGGGTGCCGGCCACCTGCCCGGCACCGTCTGTGGCGTCGAGGCGCCCCCGCTGCCGGCCATGTCGCCCGCCGAGGTCTCCCGGGCGGACCTCTGGGCGACCGGGGTGGCCCCCGACGGCCACCCCACCCGCTTCATCCGGGAAGAACTCGCCGCCGCCGGCGTGGTGACGGCGGCCGATCTGGCCGGCCGCGGCGACGGGGAGAAGGTGCTGGTGGGGGGAGTGGTGACGCATCGCCAGCGGCCCGCCACCGCCGGGGGCGTCACCTTCCTGAGCCTCGAGGACGAGACCGGGCTGATCAACGTGGTGGTCTCCGGGGGCTGCTGGCAGCACCACCGCAAGGTGGCCGGAGGATCGCCGGCGCTGCTGGTGCGGGGACGGCTCGAGCACTCCGAGGGGGTGCTGAACGTCGTCGCCGAGAGGCTCGAGGCGCTCCCGGTCACCCGGGCTCCGGCCTCCCGGGACTTCCGCTGAGCCCGGCGGCCCGGAACGCAGCGGGGCCGGCGACAGGTAGCCTCGGCGCCATGGCACACCACGGCCATGCCTCGCCGCGCTTCGGTCGCGTCATCTGTGCCATGGTCACCCCGTTCGACGACGCCGGCGCCCTGGACCTCGACGGCGCCGCCGAGCTGGCTCGCTGGCTGGTGGCCTGCGGCAACGAGGGGCTGGTGGTGGCGGGAACCACCGGCGAGTCGCCGACGCTCAGCCACGACGAGCAGATCGACCTGATCGCCGTGGTTGTCGACGCCGTCGAGGTGCCGGTCCTGGCCGGCGCCGGAAGCAACGACACCGCCGCGGCCGTCGAGTTGACCGAGCGGGCCACCGCGGTGGGTGCCGCCGGCATCCTGTCGGTCGCCCCCTACTACAACCGCCCCCCGCAGGCCGGCCTGTACGACCACTTCCGGACCATCGTCGAGTCCACGCACCTGCCGGTGATCATCTACGACATCCCGGTGCGAACCGGCCGCAAGGTCGACACCGCCACGCTGCTGTCGCTGGCGCACGACACCGAGAACATGGCCGGCATCAAGGACGCCGCCGGCGACCCCGCCGAGACCGGCCGCCTCATCGCCGCGGCCCCGGAGGGTTTCGAGGTCTACAGCGGCGACGACGCCCTCACCCTGCCGCTGCTGGCGGTCGGAGCGGTCGGCGTGATCGGCGTGGCCACGCACTGGACCGCAGCCGAGCACCTCGAGATGTTCGAGGCCTGGGAGCGCGGCGACACGGCCGCCGCCCGGGCGATCAACGCGGCGATGAGCCCCTCCTTCGACTACGAGACCAGGCTCGCCGCGCCCAACCCCATCCCCACCAAGGCGCTCCTGCGGGTGCTGGGTCGCCCGGCGGGGCGCTGCCGCCCCCCGATGGACGCCGAGCCCGCGGGGCTGGCCGACGACGCCAAGGCTGTGCTGGCGACCACCCGCCTGGGTCGGGAACTCGGCTTTGGCTGAGGAGGTACGGGTCACCTTCCTCGGCGGCCTCGGCGACATCGGCCGCAACTGCGCGGCCATCGAGACCGGCGAAGCCCTGCTGCTGCTGGACTGCGGGCAGATGTTCGCCGGCGAGGACCGCCCCGGCGTGGACTCGGTCCTGCCCGACCTGTCCTACGTGTTCGAGCGGTCCCGGAAGGTCGTCGGCTGCATCGCCACGCACGGCCACGAGGACCACGTGGGGGCGCTGAGCCACCTGCTGGCCCGGGTTACCTGCGACATCTACGGCACGCCGTTCACCCTGGGGCTGGCGCGGCGTCGCATCACCGAGGCCGGCTACGGCGAGCGGGCGCGCCTGGTCCCGGTGGCCGACGGCGAGCGGGTGCGCATCGGGCCCTTCGACTGCGAGTTCGTGCCGGTCACCCACTCGGTGCCGGGCGGCGTCATCACGGCGATCGGCACGCCGCAGGGCGTGCTCCTGCACTCGTGTGACTTCAAGCTGGACTTCTTCCCCGTCGACGGGCGCCGCACCGATCTGGCCCGCATCGGCGCCATCTCTCAGGATCCGGGTGTGCGCCTGCTGCTGGCCGACTCCACCAACGCCGAGCAGCCCGGGAGCTCGCGCTCCGAGAGCGACATCGGTCCGGTGCTGTCGAGGGTCTTCGCCGCCAACTCGGGGCGGCGCATCGTGGCGGCGTGCTTCGCCAGCCACCTGCACCGGGTCCAGCAGATCATCGCCGCGGCGGTCGCCGACGCCCGGCGCGTGGCCACGCTCGGGCTCTCCATGAAGAAGAACGTGTCGCTCGGCAGGGAACTCGGCCTGCTGCGAGCGTCCGACAGCGCCTTCGTCGACATCGCCGACACCGGTGGCATGGCGCCCGGCGAGCTGTGCGTGATCTCCACCGGGTCGCAGGCCGAGGAGCGCTCCTCGCTGGCGTCGGCGGCCGGCGGCGACAGCCGCTGGATCCGGATCGGCCCCGACGACACCGTGGTGCTGAGCTCCAACCCCATTCCCGGCAACGAGTTCCGGGTCAGCCGCATGATCAACGACCTCATCGAGCGTGGCGCCCGGGTGGTGCACTCCGGCGAGATCGAGATTCACACCTCCGGTCACGGGCGCCAGGACGAGCTGGCGGCCCTGCACCAGGCGGCCTCGCCGGCGTGGTTCGTGCCGGTGCACGGCGAACTGCGCCACCTGCGAGCCCACGCCGCCCTGGCCCGGCGCCTCGGCATGCCCGCCGAGCGGGTGCTCGTGGCCCGCGACGGCGACCAGCTGGTGCTGGCCGACGCCGGCCTCCGGCTGGAGCCCGGCACCTGCGCCGGCGACCACGTGCTGGTGCACGGGCCGTTCACCGGGGAGGACCGGGGCGTGCTGGGGGAGCGGCGCATTCTCGGCAACCAGGGCGTCGTGGTCGCCACGGTGGTGGTGGACTTCGAGGCGGGGGCCCTGGTCGGCGCGCCGCGGGTCACGAGCCGGGGC
>JAPPKQ010000405.1 GCA_028819945.1 bacterium
CGGCGCCGGCCACGGCGCCGTGTAGCAACGGGGTCACGGTGCCCAACCCCACCACGAACACGGGCCTCGTGCAGGACTGCGCGGCCCTGCTTGAGGCGCGCGACGCGCTGGCCGGGCCCGGCCGCCTCAATTGGGACGACACGGTGGCGCTCAGTAGCTGGACCGGGGTGACGGTGAGCGGCACGCCGCAGCGGGTGACCGGGCTGCGGCTGGGCGCGCAGGGCCTGGCCGGGCCGCTGCCGGCGGCGCTGGGCCGGCTGACGCACCTGACCGCGCTGGACCTGCGCGGCAACGCCCTGACCGGCGACGTGCCCGAGGCGCTGGGGACATTGACGCGCCTGACGGAGCTGTGGCTGGCCGGCACCCGCCTCACGGGCTGCCTGCCGGCGGCGCTGGCCGGGGTGGCGACCACGGACGCGGCTCTGCAGGGCCTGGCCGCCTGCCAGGCCGGCCCGGCGTTTGGAGCCCCCCGTTACGACTGGATCGTGCCGGCCGGGCTGCCGGCGGGCGCGGCGGTCGGCCAGGTGCAGGCGACCGACCCGGACGGCGGCGCCGTCAGCTACGCCATCACGGCCGGCAACGACGCCGGGGTGTTCCAACTCAATGCCACCACCGGCATCCTGTCGGTGGCGGGGACGCTGCCGGCAGGCGGCGCCAGCCTGGAGGTCACGGCCTCGGACGCGCAGGGGGGCATGACGCGCGTGCCCGTGGCGGTGGGGGTGGCCGACGCGGCCCAGCAGCGCGCGCCGCCGCTGTTCCCGGCGGCCGGCTGGAGCTTCCGCGTGGCCGAGGACGCGGCGGTGGGCACCGTGGTGGGCACGGCCGCGGCGCGCGACCTGGACGGCGGTCCGCTGACCTATGCGCTCACGGCCGGCACCACCGGCGGCGCCTTGGCCCTGGACACGAGCTCCGGCGCCCTGACGGTGGCGGGGGCGCTGGACCATGCGACGACGCCCAGCTACACGCTGACCCTGACGGCCACCGACGCCCACGCCGGCACGGCCACGACCACCGTGACCGTGACGGTGACGGACGTGCCCCCCCAGCCGATGTTCGCGGAGTCCGGCTACAGCTTCACGGTGGCCGAGGACACGGCCGTCGCCACCCAGGTCGCCACCATCCGGGCCGCCGTCGCCGGCGGCGCGGCGGTGACGCACACGCTGACGGCCGGCAACACCGGCGGCGCCTGGACGCTGGACGCCACCACCGGCGAGCTCAAGGTCGCGGAGCCCCTCGATCACGAAACCGCCCCCACCTACCAGCTCATGGTCGAAGCCCGCAGCGGCCCCGCCGCCGCCACCGTCGTTCCGGTCACCCTCACCGTCACGGACGTGGACGAGCCGCCGGTGTTTGACGCCGAGCGTTACGCCTTCAGCGTCGCCGAGGACGCCATCGTGACCACGACGCCGGGCACGGTGACGGCCGTCGATCCGGAGGGCGACACGATCCTCTACACCATCACGGCCGGCAATACCGGCGGGCCGTGGGCGCTGGATGCGCTGGCCGGACGGCTGGTGCTCAACGGCCGGCTGGACTACGAGACCACCCCGGCCTACACGCTGACGGTGCATGCCGATGTCCTCGGCAGCAGCCGCCTCACGGCCACGACCACCGTGACGGTGACCGTGACCGACGTGGCGGACGCACCGCCCGTACCCACCAACCTGGCGGCCACGCCGGCGGCCACCAGCCTGGGCCTGACCTGGGATGCGGTGCCCGGCGCCACGAAGTACCAGGTGGACTATCGCGTGGCCGAGACCGAGACCTGGACCACGGCGGCGAACGATGTCACCACCGCGGCCGCCACGCTGGCCGAGCTGACCTGCGCGACGGCCTACGAGGTCCAGGTACGGGCCTATGGCAGCGGGGCCGGCTACACCAACGTCTGGAGCGCCCCCTCAGAGACCCTGGCGGCGACGACCGCGACCTGTCCGCCGCCGGCCTTTGGCGCGGAGACGTATGCCTTCAGCGTGGCCGAGAACAGCGACACCGGCACGGCCGTGGGCGCGATCACGGCCACCACCACGGGGGCTGGCGCGGTGACCTACGTCATCACCGCCGGCAACGACGCCGGGGCCTTCGCGCTGGACGCCGGCACCGGCGCGCTGACGGTGGCGGGGACGCTGGATCACGAGACCACGCCCCGCGTCAGCCTGACCGTCGAGGCCCGCGCGGGCGGCAGCCAGGCGACGGTCACGGCGACGGTGACGGTCACGGACGTGGACGAGGCGCCGGCGTTCGGGACCGCGGAGTACGAATTCAGCGTGGCGGAAGACGCGGCCGTGGACGCGGCGGTGGGCAGCGTGAGCGCCACCGATCCGGAAGATGGCGACCTGACCTATGCCATCACCGAGGGCAACGAGGGCGACGCCTTCGCCATCGATGCCGGCACCGGCGCGTTGACGGTGGCCGCCACGCTGGATTACGAGACGACGGACGAGTACCACCTGACCGTGACGGCCAGCGACGCCGGGCACACGGCCACCGTGGACGTAGCGATTGCGGTGACGGACGTGGCCTTCCCGCCGGTCTTCGCCGAAGCCAGCTATGCCTTCAGCGTGGCCGAGGACGCGGCGGGAGGGGCGGCGCTGGGCACGGTGAGCGCGACGGACCCCGAAGGCGGCACCGTGACCTACGCCATCACGGCGGGCAACGACGCGGGGGGCTTTGCGATCGACGCCGGCACGGGGGCGCTGGCGGTGGCGGGAGTGCTGGATTACGAGACGACGAGCAGCTACAGCCTGACGGTGGAGGCGAAGAGCGGCGGCGGGGCGGTCACGGCCACGGCGACGGTCCCCGTGACCATCACGGTGACGAATGTGGACGAGGCGCCCGCCTTTGACGCCGCCAGCTACGCCTTCAGCGTGGCCGAGGACGCGGCGCTGGGCGCGACGATCGGCACGGTGACGGCCACCGATCCGGAAGGCGGCACGGTGGTGTACGACATCACGGCGGGGAACGCGGCGTTGACGTGGGCGGTCGATTCGCTGAAGGGCGCGGTGGTGGTGGGCGCGCGGCTGATCCAGGCGGCGACGCCGAGCTATCGCCTGACGGTGCGGGCCGGCAGCCTGGCGGGCGGCCCCTCGGCCACGACGACGGTGACCATCACGGTGACCAGCGCGGGCTGAGGGCGCTGTGCCGAGTGACAGCGCCAGCTACGGGACCGGCGGCCTGCGGACCGACTGAACGAGATGATGTCGAGTCGCCCATTCGCGGAAAGGCTGACGGACGAGGAACCTCAGTGCTTGCGAGCAAAGCCGCGGAAGTACGGGGAGGTCGTGCCCAAGCGTCGGAGAGCCGCGTGAGGTCAGGCGAACAGAGGGCGTGTGTCACCCAAGGAGGGAGCGATGCGAAGGTCGATTGGCGCGGCTACGGCCGCGTTGGTGGTGGCCGGGACGGCCTTCATGGCGTGCGGAGGTCCGTCGGAAGACGAGGTTATACGCGAGGGGGTTGCCCGGCGTGCGAATTACCATGCCCGGATCAATTGCATTCAAACAGAGACGTACCTGCGCGAACGGCAGGGTGCTGAGGTGACCGAGGAAGACCGCAGGCAGATGGAGATCGAGTGCATGCGCAGGCTCGCGCGATAGTCGGGTGAGCCGCGAGATCATTCGCGACTAGGCGTCGGTGGAGTCTGGGGCGACCGACGCGACCGTGGCGGGGGGCGCGCTCGATCATGACACCAGGGTGGACGGCAGAGCAGCAGTGACGCCCGCGAGCTGAGGGCGGCACGGGGCGGTCCGGCACGCGTCGAGAGTGGGGGTGGAAGGCGAGATCGCATTCAGCAGGCTCAGGGCAGGCGCTCCGAAGGACTCCGGCCGGGCTCACTACGAACGGCGGGCCCCCGGCAGGCTTTACGCAAGCGAGGCGCACGATCGGAAGACGGGCGGGTCAGAGACGCCGTCCCTACGAAGAGGGGGAGCCGCGCGGTGCGCGGAAGACGGGCGGGTCAGAGACGCCGCCCCTACGAAGAGGGGGCGACGGCGAGGTGGTGGAGGGCGGTGTTGAGGGCGGTGTTGGGGGGATGCCAGACGGTGGGGAGTTGGTGGCGGAACCAGG
>JAPPKQ010000351.1 GCA_028819945.1 bacterium
GTTGAACAGGTCGTAGACGGCCTCGCCGCGGGAGATCAGGACGGTGAGGGCCGCGCCGCGGGCCACGTCGAGGTCGAGCCCCAGGTCTCGCGGCCGCTCCATCTGCGCCGTCAGCATCTGGCGGTGGCCCTTGACGGCCGCCGCCGCCGCCATGTACAGCGCCTTCGCCCAGGCGGGGCAGGCGCCGTCGGTGTCGGTGACCTCGCGCACCCGGGCGAGGCCCTCGGCGAACTTCGGCGACACGGCGTCGATCTGGCCGCTCGCCAGGGCGGCGCTTGCCAGAGCCGAGCGGTGGGCCCCCCCGACGAGGGTTGTCTGGACTGTCATGGGACCTCCTGGAGTCACTCGGACGGAGAAGAGTGGTTGGCAGCCCCACCGGGCCGTTCCGCGCGGCGGTGGGTGCTCAGAGTTTGGACACCTCGCCGCCGTCGATCACGAAACACGAACCGGTGACGAAGGCGGCCAAGGGCGACGCCAGGTAGCACACCAGCGGCCCCAGTTCGGCGGGCTCGCCCATGCGGCGCAGGGGGATCTTCCGCAGGCGCGCGGCCAGCATCTTCTCATCCGCCAGCACCTGCGCCTGAGCCTCAGTGGCGAAGGCGCCGGGGGCGACCATGTTCACCCTGATGCCGTGGCGGGCCCACTCGGCCGCCAGCGCCTCGGTGAGCCGGGCCAGTGCGCCCTTCGAGGCGCTGTAGGCGGCCAGCAGCGGCTTGCCCTTGAGGCTGGACGTGGATCCGATGTTGAGGATCGAACCGCCCCTCCCGGAGGCCACGAAGCAGCGGGCCGCGGCCTGCGACAGCACCGCCGGCGCCGTCACGTTCACCGCCACGACGGTGGCCAGCACCTCCAGGTCCTGATCCAAGAACGCGCCGGCGGGCGCGATGCCGGCGTTGTTGACCACGCAGTCCAGCCGCCCGAACCGCTCGAGTGCCGCCTCGGTGAGGCCGGCGACCGCGGCGGCGTCGCGCATGTCGCAGCGCACGGGGTGGATGCGCCCGCCCGCGCCGGCCGCCTGTTCTTCCTGGGCGCCGGGCGAGGGGGCTGCCCCCACCCCCACGGCGCCCTCGGCGGCTAGGGCCTCCGCCGCGGCCCGTCCCAGGCCGCGGCTGGCGCCGGTGACCACGGCGACAGTATCGGTCAGTTGCAGATCCATAGGTTGGCTGTCGGCTCCTTCGCTGGTCTGGCCGACTCAGCAGTCGGCGGTCGGGGCCCCGTACGTTGTGCGGGCCGCCGGGCTGCCCCGGAGCGCCCCTGCGCTGCGGCGGACGGGCGGCGGCGAACCGAGCCTGCCTCCGCTCACCGAGCCGCCTCGGGGGCAGCCGGTCCGGCGGCGCTGACGATATCCCCGCATAGCCGGGTGGCGACCCCCAGCCGCAGCACCTCGCTGGCGCCCTCGTAGATGCGCATCGGCCGCGCCTGCCGGTAGTACTGCTCGATGCGGGCGCCCCGGATGAGCCCCCAGCGACCCATGACCTGCACGCAGCGGTCCACGACCCGGCAGGCGGCCTCGGTGGCGGCCAGCTTGGCCAGCGACGAGTAGTCCAGGCTGCTGGCCGGATCCTCCCGGGCGGCGTCCGCGGCCCGGTAGGCCAGCAGGCGGCTGGACTCCAGGTCGGCCCACGAGTCGGCCAGCAGCGCAGCCACCGGCCCGAGGCGCACCAAGGGTCGCCCGAACTGGCGGCGCTCGGCGGCGTGCGCCGCGGCGATCTCCAACGCTCCTTCCATGAGCCCCACCGCGGCCCCCGCCACGCTGGCGCGGAACACCGACAGCGTGGCCAGCACCTGCGCGAAGCCCCGCCCCGGCGGCCCGAGGCGATGCTCGGCGCTTAGGCGCACCCCCTCGAAGCGCACTTCCCCAAGGACATGGGGGGCGATGATCTCCGGCGACGGCGTGACGGTCACCCCGGCTTCGCCGGCGGGCACCAGCACCAGCGAGTACAGGTCCTCGCCACCGCCGCCGGGCGCCGGTTCGCGCACCAGCGTGGTGAAGAAGTCCGCCACGGGAGCGTTCGAGATGAACGACTTGACCCCCTCCAGCACCAGCCCGCCGCCGTCGCCGCCGCCGGTGGCCGGATGCAGCACGGTGGTGATGGACTTGAGGTCCGATCCGGCCTCGGGCTCGGTCAGGGCGATGGCCGCCAGCGCCTCGCCTGCGGCCACCTTCGGCAGCCACCGCGCCTGCTGGCGGGGCGTGCCGGCCAGAGAGATGGCATAGCCCCCGAGCCCCTGCAAGGCGAACAGCGCGTCGAGGTGGGCCGAGGCCTTCATGAACACCCCGCGCACCACGCACACAGCCAGCGGGTCAACCTGGTCGAAACGCCCCCCGTGGGCCGCCGGCACCATCAGATCGCACAGCCCCGAGGCCCGCAAGGCCTCCAGCGTCGGCCGGTGCAACTCCGAACTCTCGTCAGCCTCGACGGCGAACGGCGCAACCTCGGCGGCAACCGCCCCGGCCTCGGACCGCAGCTCGCGGTAGCGCTCGGGAAGCTCGAAGATCGTCATCGTTCAGCCCCTGCTCCTAACGTCGACCGCCCGGCGCCCTGCGCCCGGCAGCGGGTGGGTCCAGCTCACGTGGTCGCGCACCGCGTCGGCGCGGCACCGCGCACCGACGAGCGTCGCCCAAAGCTACCGCCGCCCCGGCCCACCGGGCCGCCGTGCCGGACTGCGGGGCTGCGGCAATACTCATGCGCGGCCCTCCACCGGTCCGCCGGTCAAGTGTCAGAACCGGGTCGGCACTGGAGTGAAGTCACGTGTCGTTGTTGCCTTGGAGGTCGACGGCGACGGCGCCCCAGCAGGCGGTGGTGTGGTCGCGGCGCAGCGCGCATGAGCGGTTCAGGCCGGCGGCGACGGCGATGTAGGCGCCGACGGGCGCGTCTGTTTCTCCGTGTTCGTTGACGCCCCAGCAGGCGACGGCGGCGTTGATGCGCAACCCGCAGGAATGAGACCCGCCTGCGGAGACCGCGGTGAACTCGTCGGCGGGCGCGCCGGTAATGCCGAATCTGTCAAGCCCCCAGCAGGCGATCTCGGCGTTGGTGCGCAGCCCGCAGGAATGCGACCTCCCGGCGGAGACCGCAACGAAGGCGCCCCCGGCGCGTCGGTTCGGCCGTCCTCGTCGTGGCCCCAGCACACCACAGCGCCGCCGGGGCGCAGCCCGACGAATGCGCGGTGCCCACAGAGACAGCGGCGAACGGCCCGCCCGGCGGCTGAGCCTCACCGTGCCGGTTGTCACCCCAGCAGGTCAGAGTGCCGTCGGGGCGCAGTCCGCACGCATGCCCGCTACCCACAGAGATCGCCGCGAACTCGTGCTCGATCCGCTAAGGGGCCGCCACCGGCAACGACGGAGCCCCAAGACTGAACGCAGGCTCCGGCGGCGCTGCTGGTCCCGGCTCCGGTGCGGTCCCGGGGCCCGCCGCCCTGGACAGACCCGTTCCGGACGGGTTCGTCTCGGGCGGGCTGGCGTCGGGCGGGCCGCCGCCGACCGCTGCACGGCCGACCTGGTGCCCCGGTTCGCCGGCGGCGCGCGCGGGTTCGGCGTGTGGGCGAACGTTTGTTGGGGATTTGTTGTGGGTTTCGTTGGATTCGCTGACTTTGGCTTGACAGGCGGTACACGTGTTGGTAGCGTGTCGGTTATGGAGAACGGGGCCGGGCGTAGGGCCGGGCATGCGGGTTTCGAGCCGAAGCCGCGGCGTGAGCCGGTGAGCCTGGAGCGGTTCTGGGACGAGGTGGCGTGGCAGCGCCGGAACCTCGCCGAGGGCGACACGCTGGAGCCGAACCCCGAGCGGCGGTCCTTCACGGTGCGCTACCGGTTCGGGGGCCTGCCAGCGGAGCGCTACGAGCGCGTCACCGCGGCGGGCGCCGAGACGCTGGGGTCCTCCCAGCACCAGTGGGGCGAGGGCACCGGCAAGGTGGGCTGCGGGGGCTGCGGCGCGCTGGTGCGGGTCTCCCGGCGGGATCCGGAGAAGATGACCGGCGGGGAGCTGCAGGACCGCATCGTGGACCTCGCCGAAGCGCGGGCGCGCCTGGAGGGGGAGTACCT
>JAPPKQ010000208.1 GCA_028819945.1 bacterium
GCCAACTGGAGCAGGTCCTGGACGAGCTGCACAGGGCCCAGGACCAGATCGTCATGCGGGAGAAGCTGGCTGCGCTGGGTGAGGTGACGGCCGGGGTGGCGCACGAGATCCGCAATCCCCTCAACTTCGTGAAGAACTTCTCAGAGGTCTCCGCGGAACTCGTCGAGGAACTCCAGGAGGTGCTCGAGGAAGCCGAGGACGAGCTGACCGACGAGCAGCGGGAACTCATCGGTGACATCGCCGCCGACCTCACCGAGAACCTCGAGCGCATCGGCTCGCACGGCGCCCGCGCCAACCGCATCGTGCACGACATGCTGACGATGAGTCGCGAGACCGGCGAGTGGCGGCTCGCCGACATCAACGGACTCCTCGAGGAGCACGCCAGGCTGGCCTTCCACAGCGCCCGGGCCGTGGATCCGGACTTCCAGTTGAACCTGGAGTTCGAGCTGGATCCCGAGGTCGGCGAACTCGAGGTGCTGCCCCAGGACCTGGGCAGGGTGTTCATCAACATGGTCGGCAACAGCTGCCATGCCACCGACGAGAAGCGCAAGAGGTTGGTGGAGACGGGCGAGGGCGGCTCCTACATGCCCACGGTCCGCACCAGCAGCCGCAGGACCGCCGACAGCGTCGAGATCAAGATCCGCGACAACGGCGACGGGATCCCGCCCGACGTGGTGGACAAGATCTTCAACCCGTTCTTCACGACGAAACCCACCGATCAGGGAACGGGACTGGGCCTGGCGATCACCAACGACATCGTCCGCGAGCACGGCGGCACCATCGCCGTGGACACCGCTCCGGCCGAGTTCACCGAGATGACCATCACGCTCCCTCTGCAGCGTGCCGAGGCGCTGGCCGAGGAGCAGCCCGACGAGGATCCCGACCAGGAGCCGGACGAGGAGTTCGACGAGGAGCCGGACGTGGAGCCCCCGACCGAGGCGTGACGGCGCCCGGCGGCGGACCGTCAGCGGGCGAGAGGCTCGATGCGTACCGCGGTCGCCTTGAACCCGGCGGTTCCCGACAGAGGGTCCCAGTCGTCGGGGACGAGCAGGTTCGTGTCGACCTGATCGGGGAAGTGGAACGTCAGGAACGCCAGGCCCTCGGTGAGATCGGGATCGAACCGCACCGGAGCCTCCACGGCACCGCGCCGCGACACCACCCGCACCACCTCGCCCTCGGCGATGCCGAGGCGCGCGGCATCGGCGGCGCACACGTCGAGCGCCTCCCGGCGCCGCAGCGGGGAGGCGAACGATCCGGACTGGACTCCGGTGTTGAACGAGTCCAGGCGCCGCCCGGTGGTCAGGCGGATCGGGTACTGCTCGTCGAGATCGTCCAGGGGCGCCTCCCACTCCACCGGCACGAACGGCACCCGAGGCCCCTCCAGAGGATCGGCCCAGAGGCGCCCGTGCAGGAACTGTGCCCCCGGGTGCTCCTCGTCGGGGCACGGCCAGCGAATGCCGCCCAGCGCGTCGAGGCGCTCGTAGCTCATCCCGGCATGGAAGCGAGAGAGCGACCGCAGCTCGTCCCAGACGGCCTCCGCATCGGGCTCGCCCCAGTCGTGACCCAACTCCCGCGCCAGGGCGAACACGATCGCCAGGTCGTCGCGCGCCTCGCCGGGCGGTGAGACTCCGGCCCGCACCAACTGCACGCGCCGCTCGCTGGAGGTCACGGTGCCGGTGGTCTCGGCGAAGCTGGCCGCAGCGGGCAGCACCACGTCGGCCAACTGCGCCGTGGCGGTCAGGAAGATGTCCTGCACCACCAGGAACTCCAGGTCGGCGAGCACGCGGCGGGCGTGCGCCACGTCGGCCTCGGAGTCGGCCGGGTTCTCGCCGACCACGTACAGCGAGCGCAGGCGCCGATCCTCCATGGCCTCGAACATCTCCGACAGGTGCCAGCCGCTCTCCGGCGGCACCGGCGCGCCCCAGACCTCCTCGAAACGCTGCCGCCCGGGCTCGTCGCTGAGGTCACAGAAGCCGGGCAGGCGGTTCGGCAGCGCACCCATGTCGCCGCCGCCCTGCACGTTGTTCTGGCCCCGCAGCGGCGCCAAGCCCGAGCCGTAGCGCCCCACGTGGCCGCACAGCAGCGCCAGGTTGATGAGCGCGAACACGTTGTCGGCGGCGTTGTGGTGCTCGGTGATGCCCAGCGTCCAGCACAACTGGGCCCGTTCGGAGGTGGCGTAGAGGTGGGCCAACTCGACGATCGCCTCAGCCGGGACCCCCGTGATCGAAGCGGCCCGTTCGGGGGTGTACGGCTCCACGGTGGCGGCATAGTCCTCGAAGCCGGTCGTGGCATGGCCGATGAAGTACTCGTTGTGCAGGCCGGCGGCGATGATCTCGGCGGCCATGGCATTCGCCAGGGCGATGTCGGACCCCACGTCCACGCCCAGCCACAGGTCGGCGAAGCTCGCCGAGGCGCTGCGTCGCGGGTCGACGACCACCAGCCTGGCGCCGTTGTTCCGGCCGACCAGCATGCGGTGGAACATGATCGGGTGGGCGTTGCGGGCGTTGGAGCCCCACAGCAGGATCAGATCGGTGTGCTCGAGTTCCTCGTACGAACTCGTCCCTCCCCCGACTCCGAAGACCGTCGTCAGACCGACGACGCTGGGGGCATGTCAAGTGCGATTGCAGCTGTCGATGTTGTTCGAGCCGATGACCGTCCGGGCGAACTTCTGAAGGGCGTAGTTCAGCTCGTTCGTGGCCTTCGAGCAGCTGAACGTGCCGAAACTCGTCGCACCGTGGCGCCCGACCGACCGCCGCAGGCCCTCGGCGGTGCGGGCAAGAGCATCGGACCAGCTTGCGGGCCGCAGGTCACCGTCGCGATCGCGGATCAGCGGCTCGGTGAGGCGTTGGGGCATCGTGGAGTCTCCTCGGTCGTCCCGGCGCTCCCCCACAGCCTAAGTCAGCCCACCTCAAAGCACCCGGCAGCCCCGAACGTTCGGACATGACTTCGTACGGAGCAGGCGGCAGCGGCGCTAGGGCGTATCGAGCGGATCCTTGGCGCCAATTCCGCACCCGCCTGACCGGGTGCGATGATGATGTCCATGGGACGCCTGGACGGGACGGTCGCGATCGTGATCGGCGCGGGTTCGGGGTGTCGGGCCCCGAGTTGGTCGTGAGGCCGTCCGTGCTGAGTGTCGCCGTCTTCGGGGCCGTTTGCGAGCTGAGCGACGAGGATCCGTACGCCCGGAACGAACCGACGGTTTACTTCAACCCTCCGCCTGCACCGGAGAGCGCAGAGGTCCCCGACCCGGACATCGTCAAGACGCATCGGCGACGCTTCCGTGGGCGGTTCACGACGGTCCACACCACGGTGGAACAAGCGCCGCGCTGGCAGCGCCGGTTGGAGCGGCACCGGGAGCGGCGGCGACGAAGGCGACACGCCGGCGTCAACTTCACGGAGTTCGCCGACTTGAGCGACGGCCGGCGCGTCATCATGCGAAATGACCGGGGCTTCGGTTGGAGCCGACACGTCGCCATCCGGAACAACCGTGGTCTCGGCTCGAGTCGGAGGGACTTGCCGGATCCCTGGGACGGCATCACACGGGAGAGCCTGACCGATGAGGTGCGCGACTACCTGCTGGCGGAGGAAGAGGACTGTTGTCCGATTTCGCCCGAATCGGTCATCGAGCACCTCCAGTTCCGCTACGACCTGGAAGTCGACGCGGCATCGGTTCGAGCCGCGCTGCGGTTGCCGCGCCGGATCGAGTTCGGCACTCGCCTTCTGGACGAACTGGCGCGGCACGAACCACCGGCCGAGCCATCGTCCGGTCCGGCGACACGAGGGTGACGTCATCATCACAACGGTGGTGACTTCGCGGCTGTCTGTGGCGCGCCGCGGTGTCGTGTGGATTTGTTGGGGATTTCGTTAAATTCGTTGATTTTGACTTGAAAGATAGTACAGGTGTTGGTAGTGTTGCAGGCATGGAATTTGTCGGGGGAACCAGGCATCTGAGCTTCGAGGCGAAGCCGCCGCCTGCGCCGGTGAGCCTGGAGCGGTTCTGGGACGAGGTGGCGTGGCAGCGCCGTCAAC
>JAPPKQ010000346.1 GCA_028819945.1 bacterium
AACGCGTTGAGGTCCTGGACGGCGCCGATGCGGCGCACGTCGCGCTCCAGGTAGGTCATGACGTAGTCGCCCAGCGCCTCGTCGGGAGCGCGGCCCTGGGCGTGGATGCTCGGATAGCCGCCGGTGAACAGGGCGTCGTCGCCGCCGACGGGCGCGCCGGCGGCGGCGCACTCCGCGAGCGTGAACGGCAACAGGCGCAGGACCGCGGTGCGGCCTGCGAGGGACTAGCTGATCGTGTCGGTCCAACCGAACTGCTCACTGCCGGTGAGGACGAACCGGGCCCGCCGGGGTCCTCGGCGACGAGGACCTGGATGAAGGACGGCAGATCCGGGGCGCGCTGGATCTCATCGAGCACGGCCCCGTAGGGGAACTGCGCCAAGAACGTCCGCGGGTCGCTCGCCGCGAACGCGGCGATGTCGGGCGCCTCCAAGTTGGCGTAAGGCAGATCCCTGAAGACGCTGCGGCACAACGTCGTCTTGCCGGACTGGCGCTGGCCGGTGATCGTCAGGACTGGATACTGGCCGATCAGCCGCTGCAGATGCGGTGTGATTTCCCGCTCGATCATGCCCACACCCCACCCCAACACCATGCAAATCGTCGATGGCATCGCTGATTTGCAAGGTAACCGGCGGGGCGCACGTCATCGAGCAGGCTCGCGGTCGCCGGAGACGGTGCGCGGCACCGTCTCCGTGGCGCGGATCGCCACCGCGGCCCCAGCGGTCGGCGGCGCCGCCAAACACATGACGGCAGGGTAGGGCCCTGTCCCGCGGCGCCAGCGACGCCAGAACGGCCCATACGGCGCACCGAGGCGGCGACCCCTCCAGACACACCCCCCGGGTCGCTGGCAGCGCTCCTGGGCCGTCCGTGAGGCCACAGCGGGCGCATCTTTCTCGTCCACCGGGCCGATCCGGCCCCAAACGGCCGAAATCCGCCTTTCGGAGCCCCTGCTGTCAACCAGGTCTATGGTCGTGGGTGACGGTCGCACCGAACAACCTCTAGGAGCTGAACTGTCACCGGCGCGTCCTCGGGCGCGCCGGCGCGGATCTCGAGGAGGCCAACGAGGCCGCCGTCGAGGCGCGCCGGCTGGCGATCCTCGCCGTCATTGACGCCACCGCGGCGACGCCCAGCGGCGGCGCATCTTCGAGGCGCCTGCTGTCTTCGATGCCTTCCGACGGCTCGCGGAACCCCAAGTGGATTCCGCCGAGGTCGCCGAGCCCCCAGGCCTCGGCGTCTAGCTAGCTGGCGGCGGGGGAGGGTTCACGACCGCGACGCCGTCCACGAGCAGATGCTCGGCGGGGTAATGCACGCCGTGGGCGGCGAACTGCGGCGGCGTCGTGTCGATCCGCCACTGCCGCTCGTCGGGGAACGAGCAGCCGGCCACCCACCCCTCGTCTAGATACCGGCCGGAATCGAGGGCCCACGGCGGCGCCTGCAGGCCGGCAGTGGCACACAGGAACTCGGCGTAGCCGGCCAGGAACGCGTCCCAGCGCCGATCGAACGGCTCCGGCTCAGCGCCGACGAGGATCTCCCGCTCGGCTGTATTGGCGTGGCAGAAGAAGTGGCCGAACTCGTTCAGGATGAGGCGCAGGCACCAGATGTCGTCGCCTTCGGCGGCGGCGGGGGCCAGCAGCTCCACGTAGTCCGCCATGCGGTACTGGCGGATCGCCGGGTCGATCTCGCCGGCGGCGCTCACGCCTCGGCCCGCTCGGCGTAGTAGCGGGCGACGGCGCCCCGATCCGCCGCCAGGTGCCGCGTGTAGCGGACCAGCTCGGAGGGGGTGGACCAGCGGCCCGCCGCCATCGTCGCCGCCAAGTCCAGGCCGTGCGCCACAAGGTCCTGCGCCATGCCGACACGGCCGCTGTGACCGCTCAGACGCGCCTCAAGGCCCACCAGCGGCGCGGCCGGGGAGAGGAGGGTTCCGGAGCGGCCGGGATCGTGCTCACAGCCCGAGATTAGTCGCGCGATATATGCGCCTAACGACCAACGGGGCGGGCGGGCGGCGGGCCCGTAACCAGCACAGGCGTCTAGCGTTCGGGCATGAGCGGCGGGGGAGAGGAACAGGACATCGGGTGGGCTTGGCGACCGATCGCCGAGCTGTCCCCCGCCGATGCCGCGTTGGGTGACGCAGCGGTCCAGGGCCTCGCCGCCGCGTGGGGCGAGGCCGCCGCGGCGTTGAGCGCGGACCAGCGGGCCGAGGCGCGGGGCCGGCTCGGCCGCGAGTGGGGGATCGAGACCGGTGTCATTGAGGGCCTCTATGTCGTCGGCGAGGGCGCTGCGGAGATGATGATTGCCCACGGCCTCGACGCGGCGCTGATCGCACACGACGACAACGGCAAGCCGCCGGAACTGGTGATCGACACCATCGCGGACCACGTCGCGGCCGTCGACTGGCTGTTCGACGTCGTCGCCCAACGCAGGGCGCTGTCGGTCGGGTTCGTGCGGGAGTTGCACGCGTTCATGTGCCGCACCCAGAGCGAATGCGCCGGCGTCGACGCCTTCGGCAACCGCGTCGCTGTGCCGCTGCACCACGGCGTCTACAAGAGGCGCCCCAACAACCCGACGCGCCCCGACGGCCTGGTGCACGAGTATTGCCCGCCCGAGCATGTGGCCACCGAGATGGACCGCCTGATCGCCCTCAACGCCGACTACAAGGCCGCGAACGTGCCCGCGGAGGTCCGGGCGGCCTGGCTGCACCACCGCTTCGTGCAGATCCACCCCTTCGAGGACGGCAACGGCAGAGTCGGCCGCGCGGTCGCGTCACTGGCGCTCATCGAGCAGGGCCGCTGGCCGCTCACGGTGCCCCGCGGTGAGCGCGTCGCCTACATCACCGCGTTCCGCGACGCCGACGACGGCGACCTCGCACCGCTCGTGAGTCTCGTCGGCGCGCTGCAGCGCCGCAGCCTGCTGGCGGCGTTCGCCGCAGCAGGCGTCGCGGCCCCCGACGTCGAGGCCCACTACGGGCCCGAAATGGGGCTCGACCCCTAACGGCGGCGCTCAGGCCACGTGCTGTGGCAGGTGCACCACCCCGCAGGCCTTCGGCCGCGACCGGTCCAACAGGCCCTCAGGGATCCTCGCCGGCGGGCGCGTCAGCACGCGCGTGGGCGGTACCGTCATCGGGTGCGGCCCCCCCGGGGAACCAATCCTCCCCGGTCATGCACGGGGGCTCCGGATAGGCCATGAGCCCGGGAATGCCTAGACGTCGGCCCCGGGAGGGGAGTCGCCGGCGCTCGGGGGCGCCCCGATCGGGTACTGCACCGCCTCGTCGAGCCAGGCGGCGAACGCCGCCTCGACGCCGACGCGGGCAGCCTTCTCGGCGTCCTGGGGCAGCGAGTCGATGATGACGCTGATGCGCTCCATCTCCGCCAGCGCCGCGGGCACGGCCACGCCGATGAGCGTGGACGGGCGGAGGCGGCCGCCGAGAGGGCGGCGCGTCGCCAACACGCCGCCGGCGGCGCGCATCGCGGTCAGCGCCGTGGCCAACATGCTGGTGACCTCCAAGAGGACCCACTGCCGCTCCCCCTCGCTGTAGATGCTGCACCGGAAGCCGTAGGGGTCGTCGTCGAGGGCGGCGAGGATCGCCGCGCACTCCGCCTGCACGTCGGAGACGTCGACGCCGGCGGCGGCCGCCAGCGCCTCGACGCGACGCTGGACCTCCTCGGGGCCCTCGCCCGGCCTCGCGAAGCCGCCGCGGCGCTCCTCACTCACGCCCAGACCCTCCTCGCGTGTCGATCACGGCCTGCAGGCCCGACAATGGGATCGCTTCGGCGAGCATCTCCCGATGGCCCCGGTACTTGTCGGGTTTCAGGCCGTCGCGGCAGATCACGTCCACGTCGCAGCCCAGCAGGTCCTCGAGGTCGGCCAGGATCCCGCCGAGGTCGAACAGACCCGTCCCCTCGGCCATCGTCACGAGGAAGTCGACGTCGCTGTCGGGAGTGTCCTCGCCGCGGGCCGTCGAGCCGGCAAGAGCGATCGAGGTGGCCTTGCCCGCCGCGGCCGCGGCCACGATCGCCTCGCGGTACTTGCCC
>JAPPKQ010000251.1 GCA_028819945.1 bacterium
CGTAGGGTGATGATCGAGTCGGCGCTGAGTTGGGCGACCGATTCAGCGATCGGTTCGTCGAGCGCGGCAGGTTGGCGACGTCCGTCGTCGGGATCCGGTTGCCCAAGTGCGCAGTCGCGCAGCGTCTCGGTAGCGATTCGCAGCCCCGTCTCGTGGTGACACGTTCTCTGGTTCTCACAGGGTGTTGTCCAGAGGGCATCGAGGCCGCGAGCCAGGTGGAGGCGGATCTCGTAGGAGAGAGTTCCTGCGAGGTCCACGCATGCGTTCGAAGCGCGGTCGTGTAGCGACCGCCCGTCGGCTCCGTCGACGAGTGCGCGAAGCCCCGTAGCGACGGGGAGAAGTAGCAATGGGAGGGCGCGCGCGGCGCTGCGGTCCGCGGCCTGCTCGAAGTAGGTGTTTTCGGCGAAGTACTCGCGAGGCCACGCCTCGCCCTCGCCGACCTGCAGTACCGTATTGACCGCGAACGTGAGCGGTTCAACCGGAAGGTCTACGCCGCGCAGGAGATGCGCTTGAAGTGCTGCCGCTGCGACCGCTGTTGGAAGATCCCAGGGGTGCAGGGCGACAAGCGCTGACTGGTTTGCGAGGATCTGCTGCGCGACTTCGACATCGATAAGGAGCTCGTCGCGACTAACAGCGTCGAGCGGCTTATCACGGGGCCAGATGGCGTAGCGACGGAGCAGCCGGATCTCTTCATGCCCGGGTTGCTGATCCCCAATGCGCTGTTGGAGCATCTCTGCCAGGTCCTCGGGCGGCGTAGCTTGCACGTAGAGGCCGTCTGGAGTCTGAAGCAATCGATATCGGTCGCGATCAAGGCTGATAGCCCAATTCCGGACGGTCGCGAGTTCCTGTTCGACTGGTTCGTTGGCTCCATCATCAACATGGGTCACATCCTGACTGCGGGCCGTCTCGATAGTGCAACGCGCGTTTGCGACCAGCGCCTCTCCGAGTGCACGCAACTCGGCTTGACGATCTTCGTCGGCTTCCATGACCATGATTCCAGCCGCGTGTCGAAGTGACCAGTCTCGCCGGTCCGACTCCACGCTCCTGCCGGGGGGACTTGCAAACCAACTGTCCTCTGTGGCGAGGCGCGGGACTTCGAGTTCCCAGATCTGCGGTTCTGTGAAGAACTGGTCCAACGCAGAGTTGGCGTTCTCGGCGTGCCGTACGAGGACCCCAACGACGAGACCGACCATCGCGAGGTTCTCGCAGCCCTCCAGGAGGATCGCAACGAGGGGATCGACCGGATCACCGGCTGTGATCCGTTCGTCGCACACGCGCTCAAGTGCCTGCAGCGCGCTGACGCAGGGGTCCGGTCCGACTCCGGTTCCCCGGTACCAGCGCCAGACGTGATCGTCGCCGACATAGAGCTGGCGTGTCCCGGTGATGCCCAACTCGGTCTGGTAGGCGCCAACGGCGTCGTCGGGTGCCCGGCCCGGCCCTTCTAGCGAGGCGACGGTGAGCGCACGAACGCGAGCGGCATGGTTGAGAAGGTGGTTGATCACCCTTACGCCGGTGCGGAAGTCGGCCTGGAGCAGCGGATAGAACGGGCCGCGGTTCCATGCAGCGCCCCAGGCTGAGCCGATGCCTCGGAAGCGGTGACGGCGAATCCCATCATCAAAGCCGTCGAGACGACCCATTTCGTCGTCGAAGTAGTACCCCTCGGCTAACTCGGCCAAGAGCCCGGGGGCGTAGCTGGCGACAGCGCAGGCAGTGGGCAGGTCATCGACAGCGGGTGCGAGCTGGTCGGGTGCGTCGCGCCTGACGCGGCGAAGAATCTCCTCACCGTCGGTGCCGAGGTCGGGGCCGAGCAGTGCGAGGAGTTCGAGGATTATCTCCTCGGTGATCTCGTAGGGGAGATCTGGGCGCTCCCGGCGCGTGCTATGGCTGAGCGCAGCTACGCGTGGGAAACAGCCCGCTTCCAAGCCGCCCTCCTGCTCGGGAGTTCGGGTTGCCCGGACGGCGGCTTCGGCCTCTCGCTGCTCGGCCAGGCGACGGTCCGCCGCTCGGCATGCCGAGACGAGACGCTCCCGCAACAGAATGCGCAGTGGATTCCCGGCCGGAGTACGCGACGTGATGTGCGCGTGCAACCACTCCCGCAGCAGGCCTTTGGCGAAGTCGCCGACTCGCCACGGGGTTTCCTCCTCAAGCAACAGTCTCACGACGGGTTCCACGGCGATCAGGCTGACTAGGAGTCTGCTGAGCAAGTGGTGTCGGTGTCGGGGCTCAGGGGCGGCGGTCGGTGCGGGTTCGGTCGGTTCGGCGGGTTTTGGTGTGGGGTGGGGGGCGCCGGGGGTGTTTTGGGGTGTCAGTGGGGGGTGTGGAGGGTGAAGGCGCCGTGGTGGTGTGCGATGCCGAGGTTGGTGAGGCGCGCAAGGTTGACGGCCGCGGCGCGGACGGTGAGCCATTGGTGGTTGGCGGCTGTGCCGCGGTAGGGGACGCGTCTGGCTTTGCCCCGTGTGAGCCAGGCGATGCTGCGTTCGACGAGGGGGCGCCTCTGGCGGTAGGAGGCCCGCACGGCGGGGTCGGCCCAGCGTTCCTTGTTGGCGGCGCGGCGGTTCTCGTAGGCGTCGACGCTGATGGTGCGCCCTGCTGGGCTGGTGGTGCAGCGGGCGCGTTGGGGGCAGGCGGCGCAGCGGGCGGCGAAGCGGGCGACGCGGCGGCGTTGCCCGGCGGGGCGCAGTTCGACGGTGTGGCCCTGGGGGCAGGTGACCGCCCCGGCGTCCGCGTCGATCGCGAAGTCGCCGCGGCGGAAGCCCCCGGGCAGGCGCGGGGCGCGTTCGATGGGCTTGACGGTGGTCTCCCAGCCGCCGGCGGCGTAGGCCTCCAGCGCCGGACCCGACGCGTACGCCGAGTCGCCCAGCACCTCCCGCGGCTCGGGGGGCTCGGCGGCGGCGGGCTCGGGGGGCTCGGCGGCTGCGGCCTCGGCGGGCTCGGCGGCTGCGGGCTCGGCGGGCTCGGCTGCGGCCTCGTCGGCGTCGGCGGTGTCGGCGGGGGGTTCGGCGGCGAGGAGCCGGGGGGCGACTTCGGCGTCGGGAACGTCGGCGGCGGTGAGCTCTGCGGCGCAGATCAGGCCGGTGGAGGGCTCGGCGCTGATGTGGGCCTTGTAGCCGTCGCGGCGGCGCGAGCGGGACTTTCGGGCGTGCCGGGCCTGGGGGTCCACCGTCGAGACGACCCGGCCCTCGGCGACCGCCCGGGCGACGCGCCAGCGCCCCGGAACCGCCGGGTCCTCCTCGACGTCCTGGCCCGCCACCACCCCCAGCAGGCCCACGGCGTCCGCCGCCTCGCCGTCCAGGTCGGCGCCGGCGACCGCGTCCAGCGTCGCCAGCGCGTCATCGACCAGCGCGTCCACCAGGTCGCCCCGCGCGCCCGGGTCGGCCCAGTCGCAGTCGGGCTTGGCCCGCCCGGCGTCGTAATCGTGCGCGGAGACCGCCGCGGCGGCCGCGGCCGGAACCAGGCGGCGCACCCGGCGCATCTGCGCGCAGATCATCGTGACGGCGCCCCGGGTCGCCACGGCGTCCTCCAGCAGCGTCGAGCCCAACGCCCGCCGCGACCTGCCCTCCAGCGCGCCGCACTCATCGACCACCGCCCGCACCGCGTCGAAGACCAGCCGGGGGTTGTCGCTGCCGCGCAGCCTCTGCCGCCACAGCACCAGCACCGTCGGATGGAACGCCCGCTCCAACAGCCCCAAGCCCGCCGCGGCCTTCCACCGCAGGTCGCACTCCAAGCGCTGAACCGCCTCCCGGTCCGACAGCCCCTCCAAGGCCTGCAGCACCAGCACCGTCGCCACCACCGAGCCCGGCACCGACCGCCGGCTGTGCCCCGACGGGAACAGCCCCTCGAACAGCTCGTCGGGGAACAACCTCAGGCGGTGCTCGGCCAAGAACCCATACACCGACCCCTCCGCCACCAGCACCCGACACACCGCCCAAGCGTCTGACAACTCCCGATCAGCGCGCTCAGTACCCTGCATACCCCCAGGATCCCACACCCC
>JAPPKQ010000379.1 GCA_028819945.1 bacterium
TGTACGACGCCATGGCGGTCGGCAACCACGACATGGACTTCGGCCCCGACGTGGCGGCGGAGTTCTTCGGCGGCTTCGACCCGCCGGTCGTCTTCCTGTCGGCCAACCTCGACGTGTCGGCCGAGCCGGCGCTGGTGGCGATGGTCGAGGCCGGTCGCTTGGCCCGCAGCACCATCGTGGAGACCGGCAGCGACCGGGTCGGCGTCATCGGCGCCATCACCCCGATGCTGGGAGCGATCTCCGCGCCGCGCAACGCGGTCGTGTCCGCCGTCGCCGAGGCGGTCAACGCCGAGGTCGCCTCCCTCACCGAGGCCGGCGTCAACAAGATCATCCTGATCAGCCACCTGCAGCAGGTGGACGAGGACGTGGAAGCGCTCGCCTCCATCTCCGGCGTCGACGTGGCCATCGGCGGCGGCGGCGACGAGATGCTGCGCAGCGACACCAGCACCTGCCTGCCCGAGGAGGAGACCGCCGGCCCGTACCCGCTGGAGGCCACCGACGCCGACGGCAACACCGTGCCGGTCATCACCGCACCCGGCGGCTACCGCTGCATCGGCGAGCTCGTCGTCGGCTTCGACGCCGACGGCAACGTGGTCTCCGCGGCGGGCCGCTCGGTGGGCGTGAGCCTCGACGAGACCCCCGACCCCGACGTCCTAGCGTCGGTCGAGGAGCCACTGGCGGCGGCCGTGGCGGCGCTGGACAGCAACGTCCTGGCGACCACCGAGGTGGACCTGGACGGTCGGCGCTCGCAGATCCGCACCCGTGAGACGAACCAGGGCAACCTGGTCGCCGACGCCTCGCTGTGGGTCGGCACCCAGCGGGCCGAGGAGTACGGCACGGCGACGCCGGACATCGCCATCCAGGGCGGCGGCGGCATCCGCAACGACTCCATCATTCCCGCCGGCAGCGACCTCAGCGAGTCCACCACCTTCGACATCTCGCCGTTCAACAACGTGATGGTCACCTTCGAGATGACCCGCGAGCGGCTGAAGGAGGCGATGGAGGTCTCCTACGACTGCATCCCGGGCACCTGCGGGCAGTACTCGCAGGTGGCGGGCATGAGCCTGGTCATCGACATCGGCATGCCGGCGCGGGAGACCGACCGTGAGGGCGACTGCTCCAACATCGGCCACGAGGGTGCCCGGGTGCGCAGCATCACCCTCGACGACGGCACGGTCATCGTCGAGGACGGCGAGGTTGTGCCCGGCGATCCGGTCGTGATGACGACGGTGAGCTGGTTCGCCGGCGGGGGCGACTGCTTCCCGGCTGCCGACCTGCCGCACACCAAGCTCGGCATCAATGACCAGCGCACGCTGGCCGACTACCTCACCGACGGCCTCGGCGGCGTCGTGACGGCCGAGCAGTACCCCGCCGGCGGCGAGGGCCGCGTGACGATCCTCGACTCGTCCGCGGACGAGATGGACGACGGCGAGATGGACGACGGCGAGATGGACGACGGCGAGATGGACGACATGGGTCCGCCCGCCGAGCAGCCCACCGGCTAGTCCTTCCCCGCTTCCGAACCGAGACCGGCCCCGGGTTCCAACCCGGGGCCGGCCCCTTCTGCGCCGTCATTCCGGCGAAGCCTCCCGTCATTCCGGCGAAGGCCGGAATCCAGTCGTCTTCCGAACCCCGCGCACGCCGCCTCGCGCGCCGGGACCGCTCAGAAGTAGATGATCCGGTCCGCTCGGGCGACCACGTCGTCGATGGGGTCGGTCCAGGCCCGCGTCGAGAGGTACTTCCAGCCGCCGTCGGCGGCCACGAAGACGATCACGCCGGCGTCGATGCGCTCGGCCACCCGGCAGGCGCCGGCCAGGGCGGCCCCGCTGGAGATGCCGGCGAACACCGAGGTCTCAGTTGCCAGGCGGCGCGTGTACTCCAGAGCCTCGCGGGTGCGCACGATGCGCTTGCCGTCCAGCAGCTCGTTGCCGCCCCAGTTCTCGTAGACCGGCGGGATGTAGCCGTCGTCGAGGCTGCGCAGGCCCTCCACCTTCTCCCCCGCCGGGGGCTCCACGGCGTAGATCCGCACGTCGGCCTTGTTCTCCTTGAGGTAGCGACCGACGCCCATGAGGGTGCCGGCGGTGCCCAGACCGGCCACGAAATGCGTGATGTCGGGGCAGTCCGCCAGGATCTCCGGACCGGTGGTCTCGTAGTGCGCCAGGGGGTTGGCCTCGTTGGCGTACTGGCACAGGTAGGCCCATTCGGGGTGCTCGCCGGCGAGGCGCTCGGCCCGGCGCACCGCCCCGTTGGAACCCTCGGCGCCCGGGGAGTCGATGATCTCGGCGCCGTAGATCTCCAGCAGGTCGCGGCGCTCGCTGGAGACGTTCTCGGGCAGGACGATCTTCACGGGGTAGCCCCGCAGCCGGGCGATCAGCGCCAGGGCGATGCCGGTGTTGCCCGAGGAGGGCTCCAGGATGGTGGTGTCCGGCCGCAGCGTGCCGTCGGCCTCCGCGGCCTCGATCATCGACCGGGCGACGCGGTCCTTCACCGAGCCGCCGGGGTTCTGGCCCTCCAGCTTGGCGAGGATGCGCACAGCAGGGTTGGGACTGAGAGCGCTCACGTCCACGACCGGCGTGTTGCCGATGCAGTCGATTACCGAGGCGAGGACGGGCATGGCGGGCCGGGGGGAATTGTTGACCGAATCGCCGGTAATTCTACCGGTGGGTGTCGATGCCTCGGCCAGCTCTCAGCCGCGGACCTGGACCTGTTCCTCCTCGATGAAGCCGCCGACGATGCGGTAGCTGCGCAGCGCCGGCTCGGGGTGCTTCAGCGAGACGATCACGTAGTGCCACACGCCGAGCGGGTCGAAGCGGGTGGCCTGGGCCACGTCGGTCGGCGACGGGTAGGCGGTGCTGCGGGTGTGTGAGTGCATGACGCCGACGATCGTGAGGCCCGACTCCTCGGCCCGCTTCTCGACCGCCAGGTGCTCGGCGCCGCCGAACTCGTAGAGAGTCTCGGAGGCGGCGGCGTTGGTCATCGGGTAGAAGGTCTCCACCTCGCCGCTCTCGGAGGCGGCGGCGAACAGCCCGCAGGCCTCCTGCGGCAGGCCGGCGAAGGCGTGGGCCAGCATCCCGTCGTAGGTCTCGCGGCTCAGCCCCAGCACGGGCGCAAGGCTACGTCACCGCGCCCCGCAGCCCACCCTCCATCTCCGGCGTCCCACCGAGTGTCATTCCGGCACAGCCGGAATCCAGTCCGTCACCATTCGCAGACACCGCAGGCCGCGGCTCGTTAACCTGCGCTCATGGACGAGTCCGAAGTCAAGGTGGTCGCCAGGAACCGGCGCGCCCAGCGGGACTTCGAGATCCTCGGCAGCTATGAGTGCGGGCTGGTGCTGCGGGGCAGCGAGGTGAAGTCGCTGCGCGACGGCACTGTCACCCTCGCGGAGGCCTACGGGAGGGTGGCGGGTGGCGAGGTGTGGCTGCACTCCATGCACGTGCCCCCGCAGCCGACAGTCGCCCAGGCGTTCGCGCCCGATCCCGACCGGCCGCGCAAGCTGCTGCTGCACCGGGCCGAGATCAACCGCATCAAGGCGCGTGTCGAGCAGGACCGCCTGCTGCTGATCCCGTTGTCGCTGTACTTCCGCGGCGGGCGGGCGAAGGTGGAGATGGCGCTGGCGCGACGGCGCCGCAAGGTGGACCGGCGCACGATCCTGGCCCGCCGGGAGGCCGAGCTGGAGGCCCGCCGGGCCCTGTCGCAGGCCGCCCGCGAGCACGACCGGGACGTCCGCTGACCCGGATCGCACCGCCGGCGAGGGCCGGGCGCCCGGGAACCGTTGTCGCAGGGTTTCGGTACAGTGGGCGATACCGCACATTGACAAG
Organism: bacterium; assembly: GCA_028819945.1. Classification (GTDB taxonomy): domain Bacteria; phylum Actinomycetota; class Acidimicrobiia; order Acidimicrobiales; family CATQHL01; genus VXNF01. The sequence goes on from JAPPKQ010000379.1 coordinate 3,819, forward strand.
GGGCTGATCGGTTTCGACGTCGAGACCGGGAACCGTGCTACGCGACCGGAGTTGCTCAGACTCCTTAAACGGGGCACCACAAGACACGGCAATGATGAACCCGTGCTCCTCGCAGCCTGATCGACTGATCGGACAGTGAGG
>JAPPKQ010000297.1 GCA_028819945.1 bacterium
ACCTCGCCCTCCAGGGGGAACGTCTCACCCTCGGCCGGTGCGGGCTCGAACACCTCGGTCACGGCGGGCGCCACGGGGACCAGCACCGGCCCCAGGCAGCGCCGGCACTCCAGCTCCCAGCGGGCGTGCACCTCGCCCGAGCAGATGATGCGTCCCGCCTGTGCCTCCAGCACGAGTTGCAACTCGACGGCGTCCTCGGCGATCGCCCCGCCGCCGACCGCCAGATCCTCCAGGACCTGCCTGCCCGTCAGCTCCCGCCGCCGGCCGGGGGTCGCCAGCAGGTCGGCGACGGTGACCAGGACCGGGCGCGCGCCCGGGCGCGGCTCGCTCACTCCTCGTCTTGGTCGAAGAAGAGCCCGTCGGACTCCTCGGCCTCCTCGGGGGCCGGCGGGGCGGCGGGCGGGATCGAGCCCTGCAACCGCCTGCGTCCCTGCCGCACGTTGTCCAGGGCGCGCTCCATGGCCTCCTCGAAGCGGGCGAGGTGCTCGTCGCAGTAGTCCTCGAGTTCCAGCCGCTGGCGGCGGGCCTGCTCCTCGGCCGCCTCGATGATCCGGCGGGCCCGCGCCTCCGCCTGCTTGACGACCTCGGTGCGCTGCACCATGCGCCCCGCCTCGGCCTTCACCCCGTCGATGATCTCCTCGGCGTCGCGGCGCGCCTTGGCCAGGTAGTCGTTGCGCTCCTTGATGAGCCACCGGGCGCTGCGCAGGGCGACCGGCAGCCGGGCCCGGGCGATCCGGATCAACTCCAGGAGGTGGTCGCGGTCCAGCCGGACCTGCGAGGACAGGCTCGAGGCGCGCGCCCCGCTGACGTAGCGCTCCAGATCGGCGAGCGCCGCCTCCACATCCTCGACGACTTCGGGGCCGCCGCCGGCGAGCGACTCGAACGGCCCCGGCTCGCCGGCGGGCCCGCCCAGAGAGGGATCCGACTCGTCGTCGCCGGGTGCGAGGGGATCGTCGTAGAAGCTCACGAGACCGACCGGTTCCCCTTGAGGCGCTTCGCCACCGGGGCGGGCACCATCGAGTCGACGTCGCCGCCGAATCGGGCGATCTCCCGGATGTACTTCGAGGCGATGAACGAGCTGGCCGACGTGGACGGCAGGAAGACGGTCTGCACGCCGGCCACCTTGCGGTTGGTCTGGGCCATCTGCAGTTCGCTCTCGAAGTCCGACACGGCGCGCAGGCCCTTCACGATGAAGTCGGCCCCCTCCCGGCGCGCCAGGGTCACCACCAGCTCGCCGAACATGGTGGTGCGCACGTTCGGGAGGTGCGCGAACGTCTCGTTCAGCATGGCCTCGCGCTGCTCCATGCTGAACAGCGTCTCGCCCTTCTGGGGGTTGCGCATCGCAGCCACGATCACCTCGTCGAACAGTTCGGCCGCCATCTCGACGACCTCCACGTGACCGTTGTGCACCGGATCGAACGAACCCGGGTACAGCACGCGGAGCACGTCAGTCACTTCCCGCAGGTCCCGCCGGGGTCACGGTGTCCTCGGCGACTCGACGTCTGGCCATTTGCACAACGGTACTCCCCCGGCGACGCTCGGAGATGACTATCCAGTCCGGGTGGGCGGGCACCGGGCGATCGGATTCGGCGACGAGAATCCCGGCGTTCAGCCGTCCCAGCAGCCGCTGCCAGCCGTGATCGGGAAAGTCGTAGGGCGGGTCGCAGAATGCCACGTCGAAGGACTCGTCGGTCTTGGGCAGCCAGCCGATCACGTCGCCGGTCACGATGCGGCAGCGGTCGCCGAAGTCCAGCGCCGCGACGTTGGCACGCAGGATCGCCGCCGTGGCGCGGTGCCGCTCCACGAACGTGACGTGGGCTGCGCCCCGGGAGAGCGCCTCCAGCCCCAGCGCGCCGCTGCCGGCGAAGGCGTCGAGCACCACCGCGCCCGCCAGGTCGCCGAGGCTGCCGAGCGCGGCGAACATGGACTCGCGCACCCGATCGGTGGTGGGGCGCACCCGGTCGCCGCGAGGGACCTTCAGGCGGCGCCCCCGGGCCTCGCCGGCGATGATGCGCGTCATCGTGCCGTGCCCGTCACGGGCGTTGACCGATCATCCGGCCGGACCGGGCGGGCGCCACATGAGCGTCAGCGCCACCCGCTCGTCGACGGTGCGGACCTCGCCCGTGACGGCGAATCCCAGGCGTTCGTAGAAGGCGACGTTGCGGGAGTTCGAGGACTCCAGGTAGGCCGGCAGCCCCAGCCGGTCGCAGCGGGCCAGCATCGGGGCCAGCAGGCGGGCCCCGATGCCCTCCCCCTGGCGGTCGGGGACCACGCCGATCGCCGCCAAGTGCCAGTGCGGCTCGTGCGGCGCCCGGCGGGCGATCCGGGCGAGGCTGGCCAGCACCACCGGGGCGCGGTCGCCCGCCATCTCGCCGACCATGCGCCGGAAATCCTCCACCGCCTCCGCCGGCAGCTGCCCGGCGCCCGGCGGGTGCCAGCAGGCCGCGCCGGACCCGTCGCCGGTGACGTGCAGTTCGGTGCCCGGCAGCGCATGGGTGACCATGAAGCTCCACCAGGCGGTGCGCCAGGCGGCTCGCTCGTCGGCCGCTGTGCCCTCCAGCAGCCAGGCCTGCAGCGGGTCGGTGGCGAAGGCCTCGACCAGGACGCCGGCCACCTGCGCGGCGCGCTCGCCGCCGACCCGGCGAACCTCCTCGAGCCGGGCCAGCTCGCTGGGTCGCCGCTGGGTGCTCATCACCCCATCCTGCCTACGACTTGTCGAAATAGTCGATGTCGGCGTCGCTGAGCAGCAGGGCGATCTCATCCGCGAGCACGGGGTCCGGCCCGCCGGCGTCGCAGATCGACTCGGCCGCCCGGCGCGCCAGGGGCACCCAGTCGCGGTCGCGGCGCAGCGAGGCCAGCTTCAGGTCGCTGCGGCCCGTCTGGCGGGAGTCCATGAGCGTGCCCTCGCCGCGCAGGTCCAGGTCGACCTCCGAGAGTTCGAAGCCGTCGCTGCTGTCCACGAGAGCCCCCAGGCGCGCCTGCGCCGCCGGCGAGGGGTTCTCGCTCACCAGGAAGCACCATCCCGGCTGCGACCCGCGCCCCACGCGTCCCCGCAGCTGGTGGAGTTGAGCGATGCCGAAGCGGTCGGCCCCCAGGATCACCATGACCGTGGCGTTGGCCACGTCCACGCCCACCTCGATGACCGTCGTGGCGACCAGCACGTCCAACTCGCCGCGCCGGAAGGCGGCCATCAGGGGTTCCCGAGTGCTTGCCGGCAGGCGCCCGTGCAACAGCCCGACGCGCAGGCCTGCCAGCTCGCCGGCGCGCAGCTCCTCGTAGGTCGCCTCCGCCCCGGCGGCCTCCACCTTGTCGGACTCCTCGATGAGGGGACAGACCACGTACGCCTGTCGGCCGGCGGCGACCTCGGTGCGCAAGCGCTCCCACACCTCCGGCTGCCGGTGCGAATCGGTCACTGCCGCGGTGGTGACGCCGGCGCGCCCGGCGGGCAACTCGTCGAGGCGCGACACGTCAAGGTCGCCGTAGACGGTCATGGCGGCCGTGCGCGGGATCGGCGTGGCCGTCATGACCAGCACGTCCGGCAGACCGACTCCGGCGCCGCGGGCCCGCAGGGCGGCGCGCTGCTCCACGCCGAAGCGGTGCTGCTCGTCCACCACAGCCAGGCCCAGGGACTCGAAGGCCACACCCTCGCTGATGAGAGCGTGCGTGCCCACCACCATGGGGATCTCCCCCGAGGCGAGGCCGCCGAGGATGCGCTCGCGGCTCGTGGCCCGGGTGCGGCCCGTCAGCAACTCCAACTGCATCGCCGGATCCCCCAACGCCAGCCGTCCAGCGCGGCCGGCTGCACGAACCCCGGCGCCGTCCAGCGAGCGCAGCAACTCGCTGAGACCCAGGTAGTGCTGCTCGGCGAGCACCTCGGTGGGCGCCATCAGGGCGGCCTGGCCGCCGCTGCAGACCACCGCCAGCATGGCCATCAGCGCCACCACCGTCTTGCCCGAG
>JAPPKQ010000336.1 GCA_028819945.1 bacterium
CGAGTCGCCCGCCGGGCCGTCCCCGGGGCCGCCGCCCGGGCCGGCCGCGGGGGCGGCCGCGGGTACCGTCGCCGGCTCCGGTGCCAGCCCCAGGCGCTCCGCCGCCCAGGCAGCGTGGCGGGCCAGCATCCGGTCGGGATGCCGCTGGTAGCTTCGCAGCGTCCCCACCACCTCGGGGTCACTGCCGTCGGCGATGTTGCCCAGCACCACGAGGGCGTTGCGCCGCAGGTAGCGCGGCTCGCGGGCCGGGATGTACCAGCGCCCGTGGCGCTCCATGAGTTCCTCGTCGCCGGCGCCCAACAGGTCCAGGACGTCCACCGAGGCCTGCTCACCGACCTCCGCCGCCTCGGGCATGCGCCGGTTGGGCGGGCAGACCTCCTGGCAGTCGTCACAGCCGTACAACCGGTCCCCGAGTGCCTCCCGGAACTCCACGGGGAAGTCGCCGGTGGCCTGCAGCAGCCATGCCAGGCAGCGGCGGGCGTCGACGACTCCCGGAGCGACGATCGCGCCCGTGGGACAGCCGTCCAGGCAGCGCCGGCAGGGACCGCAACCGTCGGGCACCCGATCGCCGGTGGGCGGCAGTGCCGCATCGGTGACCACCGATCCCAGCACCACCCAGCTTCCCGAGTTCTCCAGCAGGAGGTTGCTGTTCTTGCCATAGTAGCCCAGGCCGGCCCTGCGTGCGGCCTCCCGGTCGACCAGGGCGTTGTCGTCGGCCACGAGGACGGCCCGGTACCCGTGATCGGCCAGCACGCGGGCCGCTGCGTCGAGGGCGGACCGGAGTGCGCCGTAGACGTCATCGCCGGCGTAGCGGGCGACCCTGGCCGTCGGGCGAGGGGACACGGACTCGGCCGTCGTGGCGCGGGCGTAGCTCAACGCCCCCACCACGAGGGAGGCCGCCCCCGGAAGGATCCGTGCCGGGTCGGTGGAACGCTCGGGGTTGCGGTAGGTGAACTGCATACCGCCGTGGTGACCCTGGGCCTTGCGCCGGTGGAGGATGCGCCGCGTGCTCTCGAACACCTCCACCGGCGTCACACCCACGGCAGCCAGCCCGGCCCGCCGCCCCGCCTCCAGAACCGCGCGTCGCAGACCCACGGGCGGCATGTCCCCCGCCGGTTCGTGCCCGCTCGGGCGGCACACGACGCGCTCCGGTGCGAGCCGCGCGGGACTGTCGTGACCCTCCATGCGTCCGGCTGTCACCGCCCCGAGCGTAGGCGGCACCGACCCCTCGATGGCCTCTACCCCTGCCCGGAGACCCCCACCGAGGGTGCCAGATCCAGCCGGGCTCGGCGCCGCTGCTCGTAGAGACCGAGCGCGTGGAGGGGGAAGTACTGCCGGTACAGGCCGTAGTCCAGAATCGCCGTGCGGAAGAACACTCCGGCCCCGTCCTGCCGCGGCCATCCGCCGGCCGCGTCCTGGGCGTCCAGCAGGAATCGAGCCCCCCGGACGATCGCCGTCCAGTCCGAATCGTCCGCCTCGAGCAGCGCGAGCATCGCCCACGCGGTCTGGATGACCTGACTCTCGGAATGGGCGACGTAGCGACCGGCCAGGCAGCCGCTGTGGTGCTCGCCCCAACCTCCGTCGGGCCGCTGGCGGTCCAGCAGCCACCGGCAAGCCCGGCGCAGCGCCGGATCGCCGGGGCGGGCCCCGGCGGCAAGCAGACCTCTGACCCCGAAGAAGGTCCCATAGATGAACTGAACGCCCCATACGCCGCGCCACGACCCGTCGCACTCCTGGGTCCGGCGGAGCCACGCCTCGCCCCGGGAGATCGCGCCCGTGACCTCCGGATCCGCGACTTCCGGAGAGTGCTCCCGGCAGGCGGCCAACGCGGCGAGGCAGGACGCGGTGCATTCGACATAGGAACGCTCGGTCATCGACTCGCCGAACATCTCGGCCGGGTTCAGCCACTCGAGGCCGACCGCAGAGCGCCGCGCCTCATAGCTGCCGAACCCGCCGTCGCGGTTCTGGCCACGCAGCATGAAGCGAACCGCATCGCCGAGCACCGCCGCGCCCGCGGCCTCGCGGTCGCCGGCGATCAGCCCGAGCACCGCTTCGGCGGTGCAGTCGGTCACCGGCCAGCCATGCCACCGCCCGGCGAGACACCAGCCGCCCTTGGGGTCGGTCCGGTAGGCCTCATCGAATCCTTCGAAGCTGGCATCGATCTGTTGCCGCCCCAGGAAGTCGGCCCCGCGTCGCAGTGCGCTCCCGGTGCCGTCGAAGCGCGGCACGGTCGCCAGCGCCTGCAGGGAGAACCCGGTGTCCCACGAGGCGGTTCTGGCTCCGCTGAGGCGCGTCCCGCCCTCGGCGTCCTCCCAGATCCAGCCGTCCAGCCCCGCCAGAGCCTGCCGGCAGTCGCTGTCGTCGGGGTCGCGCAGCCAGAGGGCGAGAATGTTGAGGAGACCGCTGACCGGCGAGATGCTCCGATGGGTGGTCGTTCGCAGTTCCCACCGGATGTGCCGGATGATCGACTCGGTGCATCGGGCCCGTCGACCCTCGCTGTGGAACCGTTCGTACCACCGCGCAAGCCCGAGGCCGGCCCGGAGCCACACACTGGGCCGGGCGAAGAGGTCGGCGTCCCGCAGGCGATTGCGGCCCGCGGAGAAATCGACGTTGGCGAAACCCTGGGGGAACAACTCCTCCCGGATGGAGGCGACCGCCGGCGTGACGGGGGCTTGGAAGCGGAGCGGGTAGATGGCCGCCATCGCCATGTAGATGAGCCGACTGTGGCAGTACCACTTCGAAGGATGCAACGCCGTCCAGCGCGGCAGGCTCCACAGCTCGGGCAGAACGGCGTTGACGCCTCGCCAGTCGTAGAGGCCGACGAGCGCAAGCCAGAACTTCCCCCAGCTCGGGATGCCCAGAACCCCTTCTGCCTGCAGGAATCGCCGGGCCGGTTCGATCAACGGGTCATCTCGCTCGACGCCCAGCAATCGTGCCGCAACGTAGACGAGGGTGGTGACGAACAGCTGGGGTGGTGCGTGCTCGTGCAGACCCCACGAGCCGCCTTCGAGACGGGACCGCTCGAAGTAGCGCAGCACGAGCCGGCGCCGGTCCGCATCGAGCGGCCGTCCCAGAATGTGGTGCAGGAGCACGTACTGCGCGGTGAGCATGGGGCACCACGCCATCTCGCCCTCCCAGGCGCCGTCATCGCCCTGGAGGCTCACCAGACGCGCGCTCGCGCTCGTGAGTGCCGGGCCGGCGTCGGGTGACGCGACCTCCTCCGGGGGGCTGGGCCGGATCTCCCCGGCTCGTGACGGCATGGAGATCAGGAAGGCGCGGGCCAGCGTCTCCCGGGCTCGCTCGTCCTCGCGCCCTCCGGCGTTGCGCGCCCTGCGCAGCCGGCGGACCCCGCGCAGCGCCCAGCCGACGCGAACGACCAGCGCACGCACGACTTCGCGTGCCCGGCGCCAGGCGGACGCCTCGAAGGACCGCGGAAGCTCGCCGAGGACCGCCCGGGCCGCCATCGCGCCGCATGCCAGGCCCAGACTCGCCCGAGACGTGTCCTCGCAGGCGAGCAGGCCGACGGTCCGCTCGCGCACGGCGGGACTCTCCCGCCATCGCCGGTAGATCGTGTGCCTGAGCGCCACGGACTCAACCCGATGATCCGCGAAGATCTCATAGAGCCCCATGGCGAGGAGTTCCGGGGCGCGGGTCGCCCGGAGTCGCCTTCTCGTGAAGTCTCCGAACTCCCTGCCCTCGGCCAGGCTCAGCGCATCGCCGAAACCGAGGGTCATCCCCACCGCCGTCAGCGGGTGGTAGTGCCCCGCGGCGTCACCGATGAGAACCCGCCGCGAACTCCCGTAGGTGGCGCGAGGCCTCAGCGCATTGGCCGCGCCCAAGAACCTGCGCGCCCGCAGCGCTTCGCCGAACGCAGGCCGGAGCCCTTCCGGCATCCAGCCGGCATACGAGTCCGACATCAGGCCCACGAGGTCCCGCGACGAGTGGCCCAAGGG
>JAPPKQ010000358.1 GCA_028819945.1 bacterium
GACTGTGCCCGTCGCTTCAACGACGACTCGCGCGCCGTCCTGCTCGGCGGTGGTAGAGCTGCGCGACTCGGACCGTAGGAGAATGATCGGCCAATGAAATTCAGGTGGACAGCGATGTCGGGCCGGACTGGCAACATCGCATTGACCCACGCTGGCCATGCGCCGTGAACGGTGCGGCGTCTTGCTCAGAGGCCGGCCAGGAGGTGTTCGTACTCCGCGGTCGTGGCGAAGGAAAGTTGTGTGCCGGGGCGGGTGACGCTGTCGGCGGCGACCGTCGTGGCGATGTGGACGGCGTCGGTCTCGCTGCGGCCGCCGGCCATCGCCCAGATGAAGCTGCCCACGAAGGCGTCGCCGGCTCCGGTGGTGTCGACGGCGTCGACAGTGGGAGCGGGCACGCGGTGGACGGACCCGTCGGTGCCCACCAGTGCCGAGCCGGCTTCTCCGAGGGTCACCAGCAGGCGGCAGCCAACCCTGTCGGCCACCGACCGCAGGAGGTCGTCGCCGGGCAACTCGTCGTCGGCGGTCTGCCCGGTCAGGGCCGCCAACTCCACCTCGTTGGGGATCAGCCAGTCCGAGGCCGCGGCCAGTTCACTCTCCAGCGGCGCGGCCGGGGCGGGGTTGAGGACGGTGATCGCGCCGCGCCGGCTGGCGGCGGCGAAGGCGGCCGCGGTGACGCTCTGGGGGATCTCGAACTGTCCGGCCACCACGCCGGGCGCCGGACCGTCGTTCACTGCGGCGACCGCCACGTCAGGGTCCATGGCCAGATTGGCGCCGGGCAGGATGATGATGCGGTTCTGGCCGCTGCTCTCGACCCAGATGGGCGCCACGCCGCTGCCTCCCGGCACCCGGCGCGCCCATGTGGTGTCGATGCCCCGGTCGGCGAAGTTCTGGAGTGTCTCGGTGCCGTAGCCGTCGGTGCCCACGCAGCAGACCATCGACACGTCGGCTCCCAGCAGCCGGGCCATGACCGCCTGGTTGGCCCCCTTGCCGCCGAAGCCCGTCTGGAACGACGATCCCACGACCGTCTCGCCGGCCTCGGGCAGGCGGTCGGCGTAAGCCACCAGGTCCATCATGGTGCTGCCCACGATCATGACCCGGGGCGCCCCGGCGCCCCGCTGCGGTGCCACGGCGCTAGCCGAACATCTCGGGGTTCAGGGCGATGATCGTGAACGTCGCACCGGTCGAGTCACCCACGACGGCGAACCGTCCGGGCGGGATGTCGGTGGGCGGCACGCAGACCTCGCCGCCCAGCTCGGCCACCCGCGCCGCGGCGGCGTCGCAGTCCTCAACGGCGAAGTACACCATCCAGTGCGGGGGAACCTCGGCCGGCCAGTGCTCGTCCATCGTGATGATGCCCCCGACGGGCACCTCGCCGAGCTGCAGCATGATGTAGTCGAATCCCGGGCCGCCCTCTTCGGCCGGCCCGCCCACCTGCTGGGCCTTCCAGCCGAAGAGTTCCCCGAAGAACGACACCGCCGAGTCGGGATCACGGGTGTTCAACTCGACCCAGCACAGGGCGTTCGGCTCCATCCGCACCTCGGCGCCGATGTGGCTGTTGGGCTGCCACAGCGACAGTGCGGCGCCGGTGGGATCGGCGATGACGGCCATGCGTCCGACGTCGAGCACATCCATGGCGCCCATCAGCACCTTGCCCCCGGCGGCGGCCGCCGCTTCGAGGGCGGCGTCGACGTCGGCGACGGTCACGTACGTGCTCCAGACGGCCGGCATCTCCCCGAACGTCGGGGCCAGTCCTGCAGCGGCGGCATCACCCAGCATCATGACCGTGTAGCCCATCGCCTCGGGTTCGACGGCCGGCTCGCCCGTCCATCCGAACAGCGCTCCGTAGAAGGCGCGGGCGGCGTCGGGGTCGGGGCTGGTCACGTCGGCCCACGAGGGCGTGCCGGGCTCGTATGCGGTGTGTCGGACCATGGGGATGTGCCTCCTTGCTACGAGGTCGTGCCGTCGAGGGCGATCAACGAGAATGCGGCGCCGTGCGGGTCGGCGACGACGGAGAACTGTCCGACCCCACCGATGTCGGTGGGCGGTACGTGGATCTCGCCGCCCAGTTCGGCGACCCGCGCCGCCGCGGCGCCGCAGTCGGTCACGGCGAAGTACACCATCCAGTGGGCGGGCACCTCGGCGGGCCATTTCTCGTCCATGACGATCAGCCCGGCGACGCCGGTCTCACCCAGTCGCAACTCGGTGTAGTCCATGCCCGGCGCGCCGACCGGTCGGGCCTCCCAGCCGAAGAGCGTCCCGAAGAACGCCACAGCGGCGTCGGGGTCGCGGGTGTTCAACTCATGCCAGCACAGGGTGTTCGGCTCCATCCGCACCTCGGCGCCGACGTGGTCGCGGGACTGCCACAGTGACAGCGCAGCCCCGCCGGGATCGGTGATGACCGCCATGCGGCCGGCGTCGAACACGTCGAACGGTCCCGCCATCACCTGCCCGCCGGCCGCTGCTGCCACAGCGACGGCCTCGTCCACGTCGGCGACGGTCACGTACGTGTTCCAGTGCGGCGGCATGTCTCCGAAGGTCGGGCCGAGGCCGGCCACGGCGGCGTCTCCCAGCATGAAGACCGTGTAGCCCATCGCCTCGGGCTCGGTCGACGCCTGGCCCGTCCAGCCGAACAGGGCGCCGTAGAAGGCCAGCGAGGCGTCGAGGTCGGGGCTGGCCAGGTCGGCGTACGAGGGTGTGCCCGGCTCGTACGGCGTGTCTCGGATCATGGGTTTCGCCTCCTCCGTCCTCCGTCATGGGGCGCACGCTCGGCGGCGCGTGCCATAGCCTGCCCGGAAACCGGCCCGTCGCGACGGCGGTCCGGGCGGCCGGTGGCCGATTCCTCGAGCGAGGGAGCAGAACGTGCACGACTCGAATGTGTGGTCCTCGCCCGTCCTGCAGTCCGTCGCCGGGGTGATCGAGCGCTCCCGCCACGTGAGCACCTCCGTCGAGGCCGTCGAGGCCGTGGCGTCCTGGATGGCGTATGAGGAGTTCACCTTCCCGTCGGGCTCGATGGACGCCGCCTTCAGCGACCGGACGGACCCGGCGGAGATCATCGACGTCTCGTTCTTCTACGCGGTGCTGAACTTCGCCTTCAGCAACTTCGACACCGGCGTGAAGTTCGCCACCACATACCGGGGCCGCGAGTGGTCCGACAGCGAGGCCATGTTCGCCTGCGTGAACCGGGCACTGGAGGAGGGCGTGCCGCTGACCGACGGCGGCTTCCTCGCCGAGATCGACCGCAACGACCTCGCCGGCGTGTTCAGCGGCAACATCGAGATCCCCATGATCGATGAGCGCGTCGAGATCCTCAACGAGGCCGGCCGCACGCTGAGGGAGCACTACGGCGGCGCCGCTCACCGCTTCGTGGCCGACTGCGCCCCCGCCATGTACGCAGGCGGCGACGGCCTCATGGAGCGGCTGGTGGTGGAGTTCCCCCGCTTCAACGACGTCAGCAGCCATGACGGTCACGAGGTGCAACTCCACAAGCTGGCGCAGCTCTGGCTCTGGCAGCTGCACATGTCCCTGGCGGCCGGCGGCACCCTCGCCGTCGCCGACCTGGACCGGATGACCGCCTTCGCCGACTACATCGTGCCCGTGGCGCTGCGGCTCATGGGGATCACCTCGTACACCCCGGAGTTGGAGGCGGCCATCAACCGGGGCGACCACATCCCCCGCGACAGCGCCGAGGAGGTGGAGATCCGCGCCCACACCCTCTACGCCACGGCCCTCCTGACCGACGCCATCAACCGGATCCGCCCTGCCCACTTGGCCCTCGTGGTGCCGCAACTCGACTTCCGCCTCTGGAAGAGCTACCACGCCACCTTCTGGCCCCACCACCTCACCCGCACGATCATGTACTGACGGCGCGACGAGCGCCGGCACGCTCAGCGGCGGAGGGTGTGGGATTCGAACCCACGGTGACCCGGAGGCCACAACGGCTTTCGAGGCCGC
>JAPPKQ010000175.1 GCA_028819945.1 bacterium
GGTCTGTCTCGAGCAGGGCGACTGGGCGCACACGGCGGACTACATGAGCGCCACCCCGGAGGCCGAACTGGCCTGGGTCCAGCGCTGGAGCCCCGACCCCAACGCTCGCCGCAATCCGGCCGACTACCCGCTCACCGGCGACGCCGACATCCGCCCGGTGATGTACAACGGCGTCGGCGGGGGGCTCGTGCAGTGGGCGGCGATGTGGCAACCGCTGCTGGCGTCGGACTTCCGGGTGCGGTCGCTCGACGGCGTTGCCGACGACTGGCCCATCGGCTGGGCGGATCTCGCCGAGCCCTACGGCCGGGTGGCCCACGACCTGTCGGTGTCGGGCCTGGCCGGTGATCCCGCGTTGCCGGAGATGGCCGCCTATCCCAATCCGCCGGTGCCCATCGGCAAGGTCGGCATGGCGGCGGCGCGAGGCATGGACCGCCTCGGCTGGCACTGGTGGCCCGGCGCCAACGCCATCGCCTCCCGGCCCCACGGCGCCCTGCAGGCGTGCCAGCGCCGCGGCACCTGCATGATGGGCTGCCCCGAGAACGCCAAGGCCACCCCGTCGCTCACCCACTGGCCCGGCGCGCTCGCCTCGGGTGCCCGGCTCGTAACCGGTGCGCGAGTGGCGGAGGTCCCCCTCGACGGCCGGGGGCGGGCGATCGGTGCGGCGTATCTCGACCGCGACGGGGTCGAGCGCCTGCAGCGGGCTCGCGTGGTGCTCCTGGCCGCCAACGCCGTCGGCACGGCGCGCCTGCTGCTGCTGTCCACCTCGGCGCGCTTCCCCGACGGTCTGGCCAACTCCTCGGGACTGGTCGGCCGGCGCCTCATGCAGCACCCGTACCGCACCGTGACGGCGGTGTGCCAGGAGCGCCTCGACAGCTGGGAGGGGCCGTGGGGGCAGAACATCTATTCCCTGGAGTTCGCCGAGACTCATCCCGGCAGGGACTTCGTGCGCGGCACGAAGTGGATGGTCATGCCGCACGGCGGGCCGGTGTTCGCCGTGGCGGAGTTTCAGGATGCGCGCGGGCACGAGGGGTTCGAGGCGATCTGGGGGGAGAACTTCCACCGAGCGGCAGCGGAGGTGTTCGGGAGCGCCTTCACGTGGGGAATCCAGGCGGAGGACCTGCCGGAGGAACACAACCGCATCGTGCTGGACCCCGAGGTATGCGACTCCTCGGGTCTGCCCGCCGCCCGCATCGAATACCGGCTGTCGGAGAACTCGCGGCGCCTGCTGGATTTCAGCGAGGCACGCGCCGTCGAGGCCGCCGAGGCGGCCGGAGCGACCTTCACCATGGTGCGAGATCTCTGGCCCACCGGCGTCGGCCACGTGCTGGGCACCACGCGGATGGGCGACGACCCCGCCACCTCCGTGGTGGACCGCTGGTGCCGCACGCACGATGTCCCCAACCTCTACGTGATCGACGGCGGCGTCTTCGTGACCGGCGGCTCGGCCAACCCCACGGCCACGATCATGGCGAACGCCCTCCGCGTCACCGACCACCTGATTGCCACCCGCGCCGGCCAGGAGGTGTCGGCGTGAGCGCGCCGTTGCCTACCGTCGAGCAGCGGCGGACGCTGGCCGGCCTGGCCGATGTGCTGGTGCCGGAAGGACGCGGCATGCCCGCCGCGTCGGCGGTTGGTGTTCCCGGCGACCTGATCGACCGGTGTCTCGATGCTGCACCTGTCCTCGCCGAGCCTCTCCTGGCGCTTCTGGACGAGGCACCCTCCGATGCTCCGGGCGCGTTCGTGCGGCAACTCGCCGCCGGGCGCCCCGACGACTTCGCCGTGCTGTCGACGGCGGTGGTGGGCGCCTACTACCTCAGTCCCGAGGTGCGAGCGCTCATCGGTTATCCCGGCCAGGAGCCCAGCCCGCTGTCGGTGGCGGCCGAACCCGACTATCTCGAGATGCTGGAGCGGGTCTACGAGCGCCACCCCGGCTACCGGGAGGCTCCGTGACCTACGTCATCGGCCCGCCCTGCATCGACATCAAGGACGCCTCCTGCGTGGCCGAGTGTCCCGTGGACTGCATCTACGTGGGCGGGCGGATGCTCTACATCCAACCCGACGAGTGCATCGACTGCGGCGCCTGCGAACCGGCCTGCCCCGTCGAGGCCATCTACCCCGAGCAGTTCCTGCCCGCCGACTTCGAGCCGTTCACCGAGGCGAACGCCGCCTTCTTCCGGCTGACCGGCCTGGGCGCGCCGGGCGGCGCCAAGGGGCTGGCGCCTCTCGAGGCGGATCACCCCCTCGTCTCCTCCTGGCCCGAGACGCCGCCTGACTGAACCGGCGTTCGAGCGCCTCGACGGCGAGGCCACCGTCATCCCCGACGTCAGCAGCGCCGAGACCGACACGGCGTCGGCCGGCGCGGTGGTCGCCATCGCTGTCGCGTACGCTGGCTCGTCGTGCGCCTGACTTCCTCGCCGGCCCGAGGTGACTTGCCGGATGGGTGAACCGGCGGGCTGCCCGGCCGTCCGTTTCGATCACCACGCCCCGGAATTCGCCGATGAGCTGTGGAAGACCTACGACGGGCTGCGCGCGGCGCGGGTTGCATACTCGGAGACCTACGGCGGGTTCTACGTGCTGTCCCGGTACGAGGACGTGTACGCCGCGGCCCGCGACGACGAGACGTTCTCGTCGGACCGCGAAGTGGTTCTGCCCGCCACCGGGGTCGGGCGCCTGATCCCCCTCAACGCCGACCCGCCCGACCTGCAGCGCTACCGGTCGGCGCTGTTCCCGTACTTCACGCAACGCGCCGCCGAGGCCATGGCGCCCGATATCCGGCGCTTCACCACAGCGGCTGTCGATGCGTTCATCGAGGCGGGGCGCTGCGATCTGATCACCGACCTGGCCGCCCCGGTGCCGGCCATGACCACGCTCGAACTGATGGGACTGCCGCCGGAGGACTGGGCGATCCTGGCCGAGCCGCTGCACGACCTGATCGCATACCCCACCGACCATCCGGGCCACGAATCAGCCCGCGCCGGCGTGTGGGCCATCCGCGAGCGCTTCGCAGCAGAGGCGGCCGGGCGTGCCGCCGAGCCCCGCGACGACATGGTCACCCACCTGCTGTGTCTCGAAGGAGAGGGGACGCTCAGCCGCGAGGAGGTCGTCGACCTGCTCATGATGGTCACCATCGGAGGGTTCGACACCACCATGGCCGCCATCGGCAGTGCCCTGCTGTACCTGGAACGCCATCCCGACGAGCGCCGCCGCCTGGCTGCCGATCCGGATCTCCTGCCCGCCGCGGTCGACGAGTTCCTCCGCTTCGAGGCCCCGGTGCAGGGATTCGCCCGCACGGTGACGCGAGACATCGAAATCGGTGGTTGCCCGATTGCCGCCGGCGAGACGGTCTTCCTGCTCTGGGGCTCGGCAAACCGCGACCCCGAGGCCTTCGAACGGCCCGACGAGATGGTCTTGGATCGCCGGCCCAACCGCCACCTCACCTTCGGGGTGGGCGGCCATCGCTGCCTCGGCGCCCACCTCGCCCGGGTGGAGATGCGGGTCGTCCTCGCCGAAGCCCTGCGGAGGCTCGGCGACTACGCCATCGGCCACGACGAGGTCCGCTGGCCGCGGAGCGTCGGCATCCTCTACGGCAGGGCCCACATACCCGCCACGTTCGCGCCTGCGCCGCGACAGCGCGATGGTCCGCCGCCGGCCGCCGCCCGGAGGGCCGACGGCTAAGCTGAGCCGGCCGTGGTGCCGAGCCGACCGGCTGCAGTGGGGTTCGAGGGGGTTCGAGGCCCGCTACCGGCGGTCACCGAGATCCGGGAGGGACGTGATGGGCGACGTGAGCGCACTGAAGCCGATCCGCTCGAGGGCGGCGGCAGCTGCGGCGGCCCTGGCCCTCCTGGCAGCGGCCTGCGGTGGTGATGACGGCGCGGCGGCGGCCCTCGGCGACGGCTCGCTGGGCTTCGTGGAGGTGAGCCCCGGGGAATCCG
>JAPPKQ010000425.1 GCA_028819945.1 bacterium
CCTGGCCGCCGGGGCTTGTATTCCTGCGTCCTCAGGAATGACGAAGCAGGGGCGCTGATTTACTGAGCAGAACGCCGGTCTCAGGCCACGACCAGCGTCTTAGAAGAGCACGTGAGGCGCCGGCAACCGTCTCCGGTCACGACCACCGTGTCCTCGATGCGCACGCCTCCGGTGCCGGCCAGGTAGATGCCCGGCTCCACCGTGACGACCTCGCCGGCGGCGAGCACCTCGTCGCTGCGGCTGCTGAGGCTGGGGGCCTCGTGGATGTCGAGCCCCACACCGTGGCCGGTGCTGTGCAGGAAGGCCTCGCCCCAGCCGGCCTCCTCGATGATCTCCCGGCAGACCGCGTCCACCTGCTTGCACGAGACGCCGTCCGCCACGGCCTCCACGCCTGCCTGCTGCGATGCCCGAACCACCTCGTAGACCCTCCCGCCGGGGGCCCGCGGCTCGCCCACGCAGACCGTGCGGGTCATGTCGGAGCGGTAGCCGTCGATGATCGCCCCGAAGTCGATGACCACCAGGTCCCCGGGCTCGATGCGGCGCGGGCCCGGCCGGGCGTGCGGCAGCGCGCTGTTCTCGCCGGCCGCCACGATGGTGTCGAACGCCGAGCCGGAGGCACCCCGGCGGCGCATGAGATGGTCGAGTTCGGCGGCCACCTCGCCCTCGGTGGGCCCCTCGGCGAGGCGCGGCAGCACCTCGGCGAGGGCGCCGTCGGCGACCGCGGCCGCGGCGGCGACGCGGGCCACCTCCTCGGCCGACTTGCGGCGGCGCAGGCGCTCGACGACGCCGGTCGACGGCACCAACTCGGCACCGGGGAACCACTCGCCGGCGAACCTCCGGTAGCGGGACCAGCTCACGTGCTCGGCCTCCAGGGCGACGCGCCCCAGCCCGGCAACGGCCGCGGCGGCCGCTTCCTGCTGCTCGCTTCCGCGGTTGGCGATGACGACCCTGCCGTCGACGCCGGCGGCTGACAACTCGGCCGGCGCCTGCGTGGCGTAGCGGCCGTCGGTGATCACCAGCAGATCGTCCGCCGTGAGCACCACCACCATGGCGGAGCCGCTGAAGCCGGTGAGCCAGCGACCGTTCGCCAGGTTGGTGAGCACCAGCGCCTCGACAGGCACCGCGTCGGAGCCGTTGCCCCCGGTGCCGGTGCTGGAGGCCAGCTCGACGCCGCCGGCGAGGATCTCCCGCACGCTCGCAGCCCTGCCCCCGACCCGCAGCGGCGGCAGGTCGGCCGCGATCGGGGGCGACCCCGCGGCGGTCGCCGCATCCGGAACCATCTCAGCCGCCGGCCAGCTCTGCGGCGGCCTCGACGGCCAGCCGGTAGCCGAGCCCGCCGAAACCGCAGATCAGTCCGTCGGCGACCGGGGCGACCACCGACGCCTGCCGCCAGGCGTCGCGGGTGTACGGGTTGGAGAGGTGCAACTCCACCACCGGACCCTCGAAGGCCGCCAGGGCGTCCTGCAGGGCGCGCGAGTAGTGCGACAGCGCGCCCGCGTTGATGACGACGGCGGCGGCGCGGCCGACCGCCCCGCCCACGGCGTCCACGAGATCGCCCTCGTGATTCGACTGGGTGTGCTCGAGGGCGAAGCCGGCCTCGGCCGCCGCGGCGGTGGCCGTGCGCACGTGGTCGTCGAGCGTGTCGGTGCCGTAGACCTCCGGCTCGCGGCGTCCCAGCAGCTGCAGGTTGGGCCCCGACAGCAAGAGGATCACAGGAGCAGGGGTGGAAGTCTGGTTCATCTGATCGCCTCCAAGGCTTCGGCCAGCACGACCCGGTCCACGCCGCGCACCGGTTCGGGCCCGCGGGGACCGTCCAGGACGAGGGTCAGGTCGCCGACGGCCTTCTTGTCCCGGCCGAAAAGGTCGATGAGCTCGCCGGCCTCGGTGCCCGCCGGCAGCGAGACGGGCAGGCCGTAGGCACTCACCACCTGCCGGTGCTCGGCCACCCTATCGCCGTCGATGCGCCCTAGCCGCTGCGCCACCTCGGCTGCGTAGACGAGGCCCACGGCCACCGCCTCGCCGTGGCGCAGACCGAACCCGCCGGCGATCTCCAGGGCGTGGGCCAGCGTGTGCCCGTAGTTCAGCAGCATGCGGCGCCCCGACTCCCGCTCGTCGGAGGCCACGATCTCGGCCTTCAGCGCCACGCAGCGGGCGATGCGCTGCTCCAGCGGCAGCTCGGCCATGGCGGCGGCGTCCCCCGCGCCCGAATCGGCGCCCCCCAGGAAGTGGTACTTGGCCATCTCGCCGAGCCCGGAGCGGTACTCGGCGGCGGACAGCGTGGCCAGCACCTCGGTGTCGCAGAGCACCAGCGACGGCTGCCAGAAGGCCCCCACCAGGTTCTTGCCCTCCGGCAGGTTCACGCCGGTCTTGCCGCCGATGGCGGCGTCGATCTGGCCCAGCAGCGTGGTGGGGACGAAGGCCACCGGGGTGCCCCGGTGGTACACGGCTGCGGCGAACCCTGCGGTGTCGGTGACCAGACCGCCGCCGACCGCAACCACCGCGTCGCCGCGTGTGAGGCCGAAGCGGGCGAAGCGCCGGCAGAGATCCTCCACGGTGGCCAGCGACTTGGACCGCTCCCCCGCCGGGATGGTGAACATCTCGACGCCGCCGACGGTCTCGCCGAGATCAACCTCGACGCCGATGCCGTCGCTGGTCACGACGGCGACCCGGCGCGGGACCGCCGGCAGGCGGGCGGCCAACTCGGTGGCCAGCAGGTGCCGGGTGCCCGGGCCGACCAGCACGTCGTAGGAGCGCTGGCCCAGCCCGACGGGGATGCGGATCGGCCCGGTCACGACGCCTTCTCGCACTCCGTGTCGTCGACCATCCATCCGTCGACATCGCTCAGGCGCGTCGCCAGCGCGGAGGCCGCCTGGCGGGCGGAGAGTTCGTCGGCGTCCAGAATGACGTCCGCGACCTCGCCGTACCAGCGGTCGCGCTCGGCGACCAGCCGGCGCAGCCGCTCCAGTACCGAGTCGTCCCCTCCGGTCCCTGACAGCAGGGGGCGACCGGAACCGTCGGATACCCGGGTGGCCAGCACCTCCGGGCGCACCCGCAGCCAGCAGACCACGGCGCCGGCCAGCAGGTCACGGTTCGCGCCAACGGTCACCACGCCGCCTCCGGTAGCGACGACCAGTGGCTCGGCGCTCGCCAACACCGCCGCCAGGTTCTCGCTCTCGCGGCGCCGGAAACCCGCCTCTCCCTCGGCCTCGAAGATCTCCGGGATCGACCGGTCCGCGGCGGCTACCACGAGCGCGTCGCAGTCCAGGAACCCGCGCCCCAGCACGAGCGCCAGCCTCCGCCCCGTCTCGGACTTCCCCGAGCCCATCATTCCCACGAGCGCGATGTGACGCACGAATCCGAGGCTACCGGTCACATGGGGCCGGGCTCGTGACACTCCGCCGAAGGATTCCGGGCCCTTGGGGTTACCCGGCAGCGGGGTCCCGAAGCGGTACCGTCGGGTACGTGCGAGCGTTGGGTGTCGACCTCGGAACACGGAGGGTGGGCCTGGCCCTCAGCGACTCCGAAGGGCGCCTAGCCACACCGCTGGAGGTGCTGGAGCGCTCCGGATCCGAGGCGCAGGACCACGCCGCCATCGCCGCCGTGGCCGCCGAGCGGCAGGTGGAAGTCGTGGTGGTGGGCCTGCCGATCTCGCTGGACGGCACGATGGGCCGGGCCGCCCGGGCGGCCAGGGCCGAGGTCGGGCGCCTGGCCGCCGCCGTGGGCGTTCCCGTGGAGACCTGCGACGAGCGGCTCAGCACCGCCGAGGCCGACCGGCGACTGCGCCTCGGCGAGGTCAAGGGATCCCGGCGCCGGCAGGTCGTGGACATGGCCGCCGCCGCGGTGATCCTCCAGTCGTGGCTCGCCGCCCGTCGAGACACCACCCCGCCGTGAACGCGGACCGCCCCGGCGCCGGGTTCGACCCGCTGATCG
>JAPPKQ010000091.1 GCA_028819945.1 bacterium
GAGCCCGCCTGTCCCGGACCCGGCCCACCGGGATACCCACCACCGGGATGCCCGGGCCCACCAGGTCCACCAGACCCCGGACCACCCGGAGTCCCGAACGGCGGCTGTCCAGACTGACGGTTCACAAGCGCCTCCTCGAATCCATGGCACGCGCCCAGCCGTCCAGGCAACGACAACTGGTGCGGCGATCTGTCACGCTCTCTACAACGTCCCCGACCCGACCGGTATTCCGCCCGCATGATTCTCGGTTTGGGAACCGTCCAGTGTCGCGCCGCTCCGGTATCGTGGAGTTACGGCTGAATGAGCTTCCCCAGAGGGAGGTGAGCATGACCAACAGAGACAGTGCGGAAGTCTTCGTCTTGACAGAGGCTGAAGCTCAGCGCGCTCTGGAGGCCACGCTGGAGTATGCCGGCGTCGCGTCGTACGAAGAGTTGGAGGCTCAGGCCAAATCTGGCCGCTTCTCCTCGACTCGAGCCAGTGACGCTTGGTATGCGATCCCGCCGGGCTGGGCGAACGCCTGATCTCGAAGCCGAGGCACGCTCTTGGGCTGACGGACTAACGCGTCTTCTCAACAACACAGTCACCAATGGCATTCGCCTCAGTGCGGTCGTGCCGTCCGAGGGCCTGTGTGTCGTCGGATGCGGTCTCACGAAGAACTCCTTCACCCCACAGGTGGTCCCTCTGACCGTCTCGCAGGCATGGCCGCGGTGTTACCTATTCGCCGTGTGGACTCTCGCCCTTGATGCAGAGACCGCTCAGTTGACAGTGACACAGAGCAAATTCGCGTTGCGTGCCGACAAGAGGGACGGCGCCGAGGACCTCTTCAGCTACGAGTACGGAACGGATCCCGACGATGAGTACCCGGCGGCGCATCTACACGTGGCAGGCGACTCGGCGCCGCTCCGCCAACTCTGCGAACGCACAGGAGTGAACAAGCAACTTCGCGATCTCCATTTTCCGGTCGGTGGTCGCCGCTTCAGACCTTCGCTCGAGGATGTAGTCGAGATGCTCGTGACGGAGGGCTTCGTCGAAGCGCGTGCCGGGTGGCGCGAAGTCGTCGAGACGAGCCGACGCAGTTTCCTAACACGTCAGCTTCGGGCGGCGGTGCGACAGGATCCTGAAACAGCTCGGGCAGAACTAGCAGCGCTCGATCAATCGACCGTCGCCTAGGTCGGGGGTCGCTGCCGCGCCGTTCGGCTCAGGGGGTGGTGCGGCGTTTCAGGGCGCTGAAGGCCAGGTATTGGGAGACGGCGCCGATGCCTCCGACGGCGGCCAGGGTCTTGCCCAGCGCCACGCCGTCCCAGCCGATGACGAGGGTGCGCAGACCCTCGATGATGTAGGTGACCGGGTTCCAGGCGGCGATGGCGGCCAGCCAGCCGGTGAGGGCGTCGCGGGGCATCCAGGCGGGCGTGAGGAACACCAGCGGGAAGAACAGCAGGAACGAGTTGTTGACCGCCGTCGGGTTGCCGGTCCGCAGCGCGATCGCATACGGGAACCCCGTGTACGCCAGACCCCACACGGTGACGATCGCCACGAAGGTGATGATCCCGGCGATGCCGGTGGCGAACCGCACGCCCAACGCCAGCCCCATCGCCAGCACCGGCAGCGACAGGAACAGCAGCACGATGGTGTCGGCCACGAACATGCCCAGCAGCAGCGCCCAGCGGTTCACCGGCGTCAGCAGCAGCCGGTCGAAGTAGCCGCCCTGGACGTCCAGCACCAGGGCGTGGGCCCGGGAGATGCCGGTCACGGTCATCACCAGCGCCAGCGGCAGCTGGAACGCCTTGTAGTCCAGCCCGATGTTGGCGAAGCCGGCCACGTCCTGCAGGGCGCCGATCGTGACCGCATAGAAGAAGATCGGCACGATCAGCGCCGGGAGGATGGCGGCCATGTCCCGGGGCAGCAGGATCACCGCCCGGTGACCCACGGCGAACAGGTCGTACCAGAAGCCCATCCGGCGGGCGCCGATCGGGGCGCTGTCCGGGCCTCCGGAGCCCGGGCCGCCGGCGCGTTCTCGAACGGATGCCTCGCTCATCGGCTTCGCCACCCCTCAGTCGCTCGTTGTCTCATGGTCGATCCTTCTGGCATGCCCAGCCTCGTGGTCTTCCCGGGGCCGGCCCCGGCCGATGACTCAGGACTCGCCCCGGCCGGCTGCGTCCTCGCCGCCGCC
The DNA here is from genome assembly GCA_028819945.1 of bacterium. Lineage (GTDB taxonomy): Bacteria > Actinomycetota > Acidimicrobiia > Acidimicrobiales > CATQHL01 > VXNF01. The sequence continues at coordinate 2,171 of JAPPKQ010000091.1, forward strand.
CGAGGGATCCTCGTCCACCACGATGTGCCGCCCCGTCAGGTCCAGGAACACGTCGTCCAACGTCGGCCGGCGCAGCGCGATGTCCATGACCGGCAGGTCGGCGCCCGAGAGCGCCACGGCCACCGGGCTGATCGTGGCCGCGCCGTCCTCGGTCGCCACCGTCACCTCGTGCCCGTGGGCCTCCACACCCGACGCACCCGGCAGGCCCTCCAGCACCGCCACGGCGCGGGCGACCGCGCCACCGTCCCCGCCGCTCCCGTCCCCGCCGCTCCCGTCTCCGCTCCCGTCCCCGGCGCTCCCGTCGCCGCCGCTCCCGTCCCCGCCGCCACCGTCAACTCCCTCGGCCAGCCGCACCACGATCACGTCGGCGCCGATCCGGCGCTTCAGTTCCTCCGGCGGCCCCTCGGCCCGCAGCAACCCCTCGTCGATGATGCCCACCCGGTCGGCCAGGGCGTCGGCCTCCTCCAGGTACTGCGTGGTCAGGAAGATCGTCATGCCGAACTCCGAGCGCAGCCGGGCCACCTGCTCCCACACGGCGGCCCGCGACATCGGGTCGAGCCCGGTGGTGGGCTCGTCCAGGAAAAGGATGCGCGGGTTGTGGATCAGCGACGCCGCCACGTCCAGCCGCCGCTTCATGCCGCCGGAGTAGGTGCCGATGCGCCGGTCGATGGCCGCCACGTCCAGGATCGGCGAGACCTCGTCGATGCGCCGCTCCACCTCGGCCCGGCTCAGCCCGTAGAAGCGCCCCTGCAACCGCAGCAGTTCCCGGCCGGTGAGCTTGTCGTCCAGCGCCCCCTCCTGCAGCGTCACCCCGATGGCGAGGCGCACCTGCCCGGCCTCCCGCACGATGTCGTAGCCCGCCACGGTGGCGCCGCCCGACGTCGGCCGCAGCAGCGTGCACAGCATCCGGGTGATCGTCGTCTTGCCGGCGCCGTTGGGCCCCAGGAAGCCGTACACCTCGCCGGCGGCCACCTCCAGGTCCACGCCGTCCACCGCCCGCACCTCGCCGAAGTGCCGGGTGAGCCCCCGCGCCACGATGCCGGCGTCGCCGTTGCGGCGGTCGGGTTCTCGAGAACGATCCGATGCGCTCATAACGGTCGGCACGCTATCCGGGACGTGCCCGACCGCACCCCGCCGCAGAGGTCCGAGTCGCCCGACCCAACTCCATCGTGCGGCGCCGCTCCCGGTGGTCGTCCCGTCCCATCGTGCCGCCCCGCCCATTCGTCATCCCGGCGAAGAGCCTGCCCCGGACTCGATCCGGGGCCGGGATCCAGATCCGCAGCGGCCGCCCCGCCCATTCGTCATCCCGTCCCCCGATCCGTCGTCCCCCCGCAGCGGCCGTCCCGCCCATTCGTCATCCCGGCGAAGAGCCTGCCCCGGACTCGATCCGGGGCCGGGATCCAGATCCGCAGCGGTCGGAAAGCGCCCCGTGCGGAGGGCGGGCGCACTACGGTCGCAGCCGTCCCGCCGGCCGGTGCGGATCGAGACGAGCGACGAAGCATCGAGACGAAGCATCGAGAGGCGGAGGGATCAGCCGGATGGACAGCGATCTAATGGCGATTGGCAGGGTCGGGGTCGTGGGCGGCGGCACGATGGGCTCGGGCATCGCCGAGGTGTGCGCCCGCAGCGGCCTCGACACCACCGTCGTCGAGATCGACGCCGCCGCCGTCGAGGGTGTGCAGCGGCGCATCGCCAAGTCCCTCGGCAGGGCCCGGGACCGGGGCCGCATCAC
>JAPPKQ010000280.1 GCA_028819945.1 bacterium
TCGACGCCCCGTTGGAGACGGTGGTGCGGGGCGCGGGCCGATGCCTGGAGCAGCTCGGGATGGACTTCTCGATCTTCAGCGACGAGTACGAATAGTTCGCCCTCGACGGTCTAGAGGCTTCGCAGCTCCGTTGCCGCGGTCCGGACCTGCCGGTCGCGGTCCGTGGTCGCCCGCAGCAGCGCGGCGTCGACTTCGGGCCCGTCGAACGGGGCGAGCGCGATCACCGCCCGGCGGCGGACCTCGGGCTTGTCGTCCAGCCCGGCCAGGATCGCGGGCAGCCCGGCGGGATGGGAGATCGCGCCGAGAGCCGCGATAGCCGACTCGCGGCACAGCGGATCGTCATGGGACCGGGCCACCGTCCCCAGCGCGTCGACCACTGCGGCCGTCTCGGACTCGCCGCCGCCGGTGTGGCCTGCTGAGATCTTCTCGCCGCAGGTCCAGGCGGCGGCTTCCACCACCCGGCGATCGTCGTCGGCGAGCCGGTCCGCGGCCGCGGCGGCACTGACGTCGTCGCGGCCTGCGGCCAGCTCGAGCCCGGTCAACCGGACGGCGGGCGCGGGATCGGCCAGGGCGGCCTCGACTTCGCGGCCGGCCAGGTCCCCGGCCCTCTCCAGCGCCCGCAGCGCGCTGGATCGCACCATCGGATCGCTGTCGTGGAGGTACGACCGGGCCCCGGCAGCATCGCCCGCATGCCCGGCTGCGGCCGCCTCCCGGCGCCGCCCGATGGCTCCCTCCGCCACCCGGCGCTGCCTTCCCGCCTCGGGAGCCCCGGCGTCCACCGTTCTCAGGAGATGAACTGCTCGAGCAGGAAGCCGGCCACCACGACCCCCAGGCCCACCAACGCCGCCAGCACGAAGCCGATGACCACCACCATCGCCGCCAGCACCACCAGCGCGAAGATCCGCTGCCACCATTGCGGGTAGGCCTTCGGGCCCACCACAGGGTGGGGCACCGCCCGCCGGGCCAGGCCCAGGACGCGCAGCACGTCGATGAGCCGGACGCGGCGCCACCGGCGGGCTGTCCACGCTGATCGAAGGGTCGACCGAGCCGACCGGCCCAACGCCCGAGCCGAGCGGCGGGCCGAGCGGGCGATCCGGGCCCACCGGTCGTGTCCGTCCCGTGTCGTGGGGGGCGCTTCGCCGGTGGTCGGAGCTGTCGCCATGGCGGTACCTTGGTGTCCGGACGCCGCGTGAATGAACGGCGCTCGAGTGAAGACGACTGGACGGTCCGCCACGCTAGCTTCCCCCCCGCCGACTTCCCCGGTGCCCGACTCCCGTCCGCCGGGTCCCCTCCCCCCGGCCTTCCCGATGCCGGAGTCCCTCCCGCCGGGCGGGCTCCTGCCCCCGCCGGGCCCGCCTCGCCGTCGCCGGTTCGGGTTCGGGCTCGGGTTGACCCTGGTGGGCATCGTGGCCGTCGTGGGGGCGGTCGCGGCCGGGTTGTACTTCGTTCCGGCCCAGTGGGTCGGTCGACTCCTACCGGGCGACTCCCTGGTGGACGACGACGCGGTTGCCTTCCTGCCCGGGACCGCCATCGCCACATCCGGCCGGGTCGAAGCCGACGGCATCGACGTGTTCGATCCCGACGGTGAGATCCTGCTTCTCACCGTCGCCATCGACAGCGACCTGACCGTGCTCGACTGGGTCAGGTCCTCGATGGACGACACGATCGAGTTGCGCAGCCGGGAGTCGGTCTTCGGCAACCGGTCGGACTCCGAGCAGCGCCAGCACAACCGTCACCTGATGGACAGCTCCAAGGACGCGGCCACGATCGTGGCCCTCGAGCATCTCGGTGTCCACGCGGCTGACTTCACCGGCGTCCTGTTCCTGGAGACGGTGTCGGGCGGCCCGGCCGATGGCCTGCTCGAGGTCACCGACGTGATCCTGGCCATCGACGGCGAGCCGGTCACCACCGTCGCGTCGCTGCGAGCAGTGCTGGCAGAGTTGGAGCCGGGGAAGACGGCCGTGATCACAGTGGAGGACTCAGAGACCGGCGAGCGGCGCGACGTGGAACTGATGCTCGGCACCCATCCTGACCACGGCGGCCCGTTCATCGGGTTGAGCGGGATCACCGAGCGCGTCGAGCGATCCCCGCTCCCGTTCGACGTCGACATCGCCTCGGGTGCGGTGGGGGGACCGTCGGCCGGCCTGGCCTTCACGTTGGTCATGCTCGACGTGCTGACGCCGGGCGAGCTCACTGGGGGCAAGCGGGTCGCCGTCACCGGCTCTATACGCCTGGACGGATCGGTGGGCGATGTGGGAGGCGTCGCCCAGAAGGCGGTGACGGCCCGCAATGCGGGAGCCCAGATGATCATCGTGCCTGAGGCCTCGGTGGACGAGGCCCTGTCGGGCGCAGGTGACGTCCCGGTGGTGGGGGTGGCGACGCTGGATGACGCGCTGCAGGCTCTGGTGGGCGCCGGAGGCGAGCCCGTTGCTCGCCTGCTGGGCTGACAGAGGCTGAGCGGGTAGGCGCACGAACCCGGCCATACGGGCGAGGCCGTGGCCCGAGCGGCCCGTTAGCGCAGCGAACAGGAGCGGGAATGACCCCGTTGCAGCGCGAGACGGCATCACCCACCGGTCGGCTGACTATCGTTGTGGACTGACCGCAACCTTCGCGCCAGCAGGAACAAGCGCGCCGGTGGTGGCCTTGGAGGAGCCATGGAGAACGGCGGGGGATCGGACCCCGGAGCCGGGTTGGAGCCCGAAGCGGTGGAGGACGCCGACTTCGCCACCGTGCGCCGCGGCTACGAACCCGGGCCCGTCCGCGCCCGGCTGCGCGAGGCGGCCGAGGAGATCCGCCGGCTGAACACTGTGGTCGGCTCGCTGTCGAACCGGATCGCGGAGTTGGAGGACACCCCGCCGGAGGTGCTCGAGGCGCGCCGGGTGGCGGAGGCTCTGGGCGACGAGGCGACCCGCATCCTCCAGTCGGCCAGTGACGCGGCCCAAGAGAGGATCGAGCGCGCCGAGGCCGAGCACGCCCGAATCGTCGGTGAGGCCCAGGCGACCGCCGCAGCCACCATCGAGGACGGCCGCGAGCAGGGCAGGAACATGTTGCATGAGGCTCGCAACGTCCGGGAGAGAATCCTGGCCGACCTGGCCAGCAGACGCCGCGAGTACCAGGTCGAGGTGGAGCAGCTCCGGGAGATGCACGACCGCCTCACCGAAGCGCTCGGAATCTTCCGCCAGGGACTGGACGGCTGGATCGATGAGTTGGTTCAGGCCGGGCCCCGGGCCGCGGCTGCGGCCGAGCGGGCCGGGCTGCGGGTCGCGGCTCAGCCGGAGTCCACCGTCGCCCAGATCGAGGCCGAGATCGCAACGGCTCGCCTGGCGGGAATGCCCCTCGGCAGCGAGCCCGCTACCGAAGCACCTGCCGGCCCGGCGGGAGGGCCCCTCGATGGCGGGCCGGCCGAGGAAGCATCCGCCGGAGGCGAGGCTCCAGCCCCCGCCGACACCGCCGCCGAGGCCGGAGAGCCGGACAGCCCGGAAGACGTCGATGAACTCGATGCAATGGGCGAGTCCGTCGAGATCGCCGGCTTGACCCTCGAGCCGGCGCCGAAGTCGCCCGGCGCCCCCGCACGGCTCTACGACGTCGAGGCCGAGGCCGACGTCGCCTTCGATGCCGGAGCCGACCTGCCCCATTCGCAGGCGCCAGACGCAGGCGGTGACCCGTCCGGCGCCGTGTCCACCGAGGCCGGGCCCGATGCCGATGCCCCTCCGGCATCCGACGCCGAGGCCATCTTCGCCCGTCTGCGCTCCATCACGGCCCAGCCGGTCACCGGGTCGCCGGAGCCGACCTCGACCGAACCGGGCGCAACCGGCGACGAGGCGCTCCGATCGCCAAGCGGAGTCGCCGGCGAGCCGGCCGGGTTCGCCGATGAGTTCGACGAGGAGTTCGC
>JAPPKQ010000288.1 GCA_028819945.1 bacterium
GCATGGACATGGAGGGCTTCGCCAACGAGACGCGCGGGGCCCTGCGACTGCACTTCCCCCCGGCCGGCGTAAAGGCCGATCAGATGGCGGCCCTCAAGCGGCTCCTGAGCACCCACGGCGGCCACTCGCCCGTGGAGATCCTCGTCGGCAAGGGACATCTGCTGCAGCTTCCCCAGGAGTACCAGGTCGACATCGAGGGGGGACTGGTGCCCGAGTTGCGGCAACTGCTGGGAGTCAGGGCCGTGCCGTTCTGATCGCTCTCCGGGTCGGTTTGCACGCGGCCGTCCGGCACACTGGACTATTGGGCGATCCACCCTGTGATCCAAGTGGCCGGATAGCGACAAGGCGGCGACAATGGCAGTTGAGGTCGAGAGCAGGGACTGCACCGCGGTCAGCGACGCCGAACTCGAGGCGATGGCCGATCTCTGCGCGGAAGGTCCGAACCCCTTCACGGTCGGGTTCCTCTCCAAGCAGACGGAGCTCTGGGTACTGCTGACCGAGGCACGCGAAGGCAGCCGGCTGCGCGGGTTCGTGTTCTCCACCCTCGAGCGCATCGGCGGCACGCCGGTCGTGATCCTCGGGGCGGGATCGGTGGCCCGCACCTCCCGGCGCACCACGGTCCTGCAGGCGCTGGTGGCCGAGCAGTTGCACCGAGCGGTCATGGCCTTCCCCGACGAGGACGTGCTGATGGGGGTGCGGATGAACGATCCCTCCACCTGCGAGGTGTTCAAGGTGCTGAGCAACGTGATCCCCCGGCCCGGCCACAGCGCCAACGGCGAGGAACGGGCATGGGGTCGGCGGCTGGCGAAGCGCTACCGGATCGGCAACAGCGCGTATGACCCGCGCTCCTTCCTGGCGACCGGCGACGGCGGGCAGCCGGCCGTTCTCGACTACGAGACCCTGCGGCCCGAGCGGACCGATCCGGCGCTCGTGGACTTGTTCGCGCCGCTGCAGCGCCAGCGAGGCGACTCGCTGGTGGCCGTGGCGTGGGCGACGGCGGGGCGATTGCAGCGCTACGGCGACTGAGTCCCTGCGGCGCCCGACCCGCAGGGGGGCGGCGCGGCCGGCCGTGAACCTCGGCGAGTTGCTCGCGGCGCGCCGCATGACGCGGAACTTCGAGCCTCGGCGCCTGGAGCGGGCCCTGCTCGAGGAATTGTGCCTGCTGGCCCGGCGGGCGCCGTCGGCGGGATTCGCCCAGGGCGCCGAACTCATCATCCTGGACACCCCCGAGGCGAGGGAATCGTTCTGGGACCTCACCCTGCCCGCCGGTGAGCGCGCCGACTTCGCCTGGCCCGGCCTGCTCCAGGCGCCCGCTCTGGTCCTGCCGGCGGCCGACAGCCGCCGCTACCTCTCCCGCTACCGCGAGGCGGACAAGGCGTCGGGCGCTGCCGGGGGCCTCGGCGAGTCGCCCCAGGCCTGGCCGGTGCCGTACTGGCTGATCGATTGCGCCTTCGTCGTGCAGAACCTGCTGCTGGCGGCCGCCGAACGGGGTCTCGGGGCGCTTTTCTTCGGCCTGTTCAACGGGGAGGCCGAGGTGCGTGCAGCTCTGGGTGTCCCTGAGGGGGTCGAGATGTTGGGTGTCGTGGCGCTGGGCCGGCCGGCTCCCGACCGCCCCAGCAGCTCGCTGGCGCGCGGCTGGCGGGATCCCGATGAGATCCTGCACTGGGGGTGCTGGGGTGCCTCCCGGCGCTAGTGTTCCTCGCACCGGCTCGAGTCCCGGAGGCTCCGATGGCAAGCGAACGGATTCCCCTGGTCGCCTACCTGGTGCTCGAACCCGAACCGCACCTCGTGGCGCAGCAATGCGTCAGTTGCGGTGCCCGCTTCTTCGACCGCCGCAACGCCTGCGGGTCCTGCGGCGGCCGTGATTTCGAGCCCGCTCCGGTGGCGACGACCGGTCATCTGCGGGCGTTCTCCATCGTGCACCGGGCCGCCCCCGGCGTGACGGTGCCCTTCGTCTCGGCGATCGTCGAGGCCGGCGACGGCACCACCGTCCGCGCCAACCTCCTGGAGGTGGCGCCGGATCCCGGCGAGATCCCGCTCGGCATGCCGGTGCGGCTCGTGACCTACCCGGCCGGCACCGACAGCGAGGGCACCGAGTGCATCGCCTTCGGATTCGCCCCCGTGAGCGCCTGATGGCCGGCGCGGACCGAGGCGCCCCGACCGGCGTCAGGATCGACCCCGCAACCCGATTGAGGAGCCACCCATGAGTGACAGCGTCTGGATTCTCGGTACCTCGATGACCAGGTTCACCCGCCACGAGGGCTGTGACCTGGTGGACCTGGCCAGCGAGGCGGCGCTGGACGCCCTGGACGACGGCGGCGTGACGGTACATGACCTCGACGTGCTGGCCTGCGGGACACTCTTCTCCGCGAACGCCGGCGTAGGCCAGCAGTTGCTGGGCCAGATCGGCCAGACGGGCATCAGCATCTACAACGTGGCCAACGCCTGCGCGACGGGAGCCACCGCCGTGCGGGTCGCCCTCATGGCGATCCGCTCCGGGGAGGCCTCGATGGCGCTGGCCCTCGGCGCCGAGAAGATGGGCAAGATGGGTCTGCTCGGCAGCCCACCCCGGGCCCCCAAGGGCCCCACTGCCTACGAGGCCTCGGGCCGCTTCGGATCGGTGCGGTCGGTGGACGGCCTCCTGGGCACCAAGACCATGCCGGGCGTGTTCGGCCAGGCCGGGATGCGCTACGCCCACGACCATCCCGGCGTGGGTTTCGAGCAGTTCGCCAAGATCGCCCACAAGAACCACCTGCACTCGACGCTGAACCCGCTGGCGCAGTACCGCAAGGAGTTCAGCCTCGACGAGGTCAAGGCCTCGCCGATGGTGGCCTACCCCAACACGCTGCTGATGTGCTGCCCCACCGGCGACGGCGCCGCGGCGGCCGTGCTCGTGAGCGAGGAGCGCCTGGGGACACTCTCGGCGGATCAGCGCCGCCGGGCGGTGAAGATCTCAGCCTCGGTGCTGACGAGCGATCCCTACGTCGAGGGCGGCCAGGTGCAGCCCGACGTCAACACGCTCACCCGCAACGCCGCGGATGTCGCCTACGAGCAGGCGGGCGTGGGTCCGGGGGACCTCGACCTGGTGGAGTTGCACGACTGCTTCGCCTCCGCCGAACTCATCCACTACGACAACCTGCGGCTCTGTGAGCCCGGCGGCGCCGGGGACTTCATCGACTCGGGTGCTCCGTACCGTGACGGCGGCACGCCGGTGAACGTCTCCGGAGGGCTCATCTCCAAGGGTCACCCCATCGGCGCCACCGGCGTGGCCAACATCTACGAGATCGCCACCCACCTGCGCGGCGAGGCGGGCGACCGGCAGATCCCCGATGCCAAGGTGGGCCTGGCACACGTGATCGGGCTGGGATCCTCTTGCGGCGTGCACATCCTGGAGCGCTCCGCCGCCTGAGCCGCCGGCCCGCGCCCGGGCCCCGCTCGTCATTCCGGCGCCCGAAGTCGCGTCGTTCGGGTCGCCGCCCGCTCGTCATTCCGGCGCCCGACGTCGCGTCGTTCGGGTCCCCGCCCGAATGTCATTCCGGCGAAGGCCGGAATCCAGGGCGCCCGGCAGACTGTGGCCGTCCTCGATGCCTCGGGGACTGACGGGGCCTACGCCGAGTCGATCCCCAACTGCCGGCGCAGGGTGCCGGCGTCGGTCGCCGGTGTCGCGCAGGTGTACTGCCGGCACACGTAGGCGGCGCCGTCGGGGCGGTTCTCCCACAGCGGCGAGTCGTACGGTTCGGCCCAGGCAAGCACGGCGTTCGGCAACCAGGCTTCGTGTACCGCGCTCACGAGGTCGCGGCGATCACCGGTGATGACCACTTCGGTGGCGCCGGCGGCGTGCAGGTCCAGGGCACGGT
>JAPPKQ010000335.1 GCA_028819945.1 bacterium
GTCGCACATCGTGGCGCCGGCCATGCACAAGGACCGCTTCGAGGTGGCCGACTTGCTGAGTGCCGATCGGGGAGCGCCCGTCGGTCCCGAGATCGATGACGAGGCGGCCTACGCCCGGCGGCGTCTGCGGCAGGCCTTCCTGGACGCCGGCGTGGGGATCACAGGCGTCAACTTCGCCGTCGCCTCGACGGGCTCGATCTGCCTCGTCGAGAACGAGGGCAACGGCCGCATGTGCTCGAGCCTGCCCCCCACCCACGTCGCCCTCATGGGGCTCGAGCGCATCGTCGCCGACTTCGCCGAGCTGGACGTGATGCTCAACCTGCTGGCCCGCTCCGCCACCGGCCAGGCGCTCACGGTGTACACGAACATCATCACCGGCCCGCGGCGCGGCGACGAGATCGACGGCCCCGAGGAGTTGCACGTGGTGGTGCTCGACGGCGGGCGCAGCGCGGCGCTCGGCACCCGATTCTCCCCGGCTCTGCACTGCATCCGCTGCGGCGCCTGCCTGAACGTGTGCCCGGTCTACCGCCAGGTCGGCGGCCACGCCTACGACTCGGTCTACAGCGGGCCGATCGGCGCGGTGCTGACGCCGCTCCTGAAGCCCGACGATCCGGCGGCGCGCGAGCTGCCGGAGGCCTCTTCCCTGTGCGGCGCCTGCACCGAGATCTGCCCGGTGCGCATCCCCCTGCACGACCTGCTGCTGCACCTGCGGCACCGCGACGCACGCGGGGACGCGTCCCGGTTGCGACGGGTGGGCTTCTGGTTGTGGTCCCAAGCGTGGTCGAGGCGCTGGATCTTCCGGGCCATGGTGCTCGTCGCCCGGGCAGGGTTACCGCTGCTGCGCAGGATGCCGCGGCTACCCGACATCGGCTGGCTCGGCGCCTGGCGGCGGGGACGGGAACTGCCGTGATGGTCGCGGAGACTCGGGCGGTCAGGCGATGGATTCCGGCCTACGCCGGAATGACGGAGCGGGCCGGAATGACGGAGCGGGCCGGAATGACGGAGCGGGGCCGGAATGACGGAGCGGGGCCGGAATAACGGTATGAGGCCCGCAGGTACGGCAGCGTGAGCCTCGCGGGCACACCGAGGGACGAGTTCCTGGGCCGGCTTCGGACGGGCGCCCCCGAGGACTCCGGAGCGAGTCAGGTTGCTCCACCGCGCCCGCGGTTCGCTGACGAGCGCAGCGGCCCTGACGGATTCATTGAGTCCTGGACGGCTCTGGGCGGGACCGCCGAACGGGTGTCCGCCGAGGATCTCCCAGGCGCGGTCGCCGCCTACGCCGCCGGTCGGGACGGGCCGCTGCTGAGCGCCGCCGGGCTCGATGTCGGCGCCGATCTGCTCTGGCCGGACTGCGGGTCACAGACTGCGGCAGGGGCCGCGGTCGGCGTGGTGCGGGCCGTCGCAGCCGCGGCGCAGACCGGCACCGTGCTGTTACGGGCCGATGACAACAGCGGTCGGGCGGCCAGCCTGCTGCCCCCGGCCTGCATCTTCGTGATCGACGCCGGCTCGGTCGTCGACACCCTCGGTGATTTCCTGCGCGATCTGGAGGACCCCCCGAGCCAGCTGGTCGCCGTCACCGGGCCCTCCCGCTCCGCCGACATCGAGAGCACGCTCGTCATCGGCGTCCACGGCCCCGGCGAGGTGCACGCCATACTCATCGGGTGACGGGGCGGCCCGAACCTCTCTTCACGCCGCCGTTCGCGGCGCTGATGCTGGCCTGCGTCTGGTACTTCCTCGTAACCGGGATGATGTTCGAGGCGATCCCACGGTACGTGAGCACCACGCTGGCGGGCGGAAACTGGGGTGTCGGCGCCGCCGTGGGGATCGCAGGGCTGGCTGCGGCACTGCTGCGGCTCCCAGCCGGCAGGCTGACCGACCGCAAGGGACGCCGCTGGGTGCTGGTGCTGGGAGCCTCGCTGGCGGGCGCGAGCATGCTGGGGCTCCTGGCCGCCCGCAGCGTGGGCGCCGTCGTGGGATTCCGCTTCCTCACCGGGCTCGCCGAAGCGGCCTACTTCGTCGCCGCGGCCACGGCGCTGCAGGATCTCGCACCGGCGAGCCGCCGCGGGGAAGCCACCTCCTACTTCTCCGGCGTCGCGTACGTGGGTTTCGCCCTCGGCCCCGTCCTGGCCGAGTGGCTCATCAAGCGATTCTCCTTCGACGTCGTCTGGCTGCTCGCGACCGGACTGAGCCTCACCACCGCCGTGCTGTCACTGCGCGTCCCGCAGAATCGCAGCGCCGGTGCCGACGACGGGCGCTTCTGGCCGAGACCCCTGCTGCATCCGGCGGCACGGGCGCCGGGCACCGTCCTGCTGATCGGCCTGATGGGCTTCTCGAGCTTCGTGACCTTCGCGGCACTTTGGGCGACGGAGGTTGGGATCGCGCGGGCCGGGGACGTGTTCATCCTGATGGCGGCGACGGTGCTGACGGTCCGGGTCCTGACCGCCCGGGTGATCGACGGCATCGGCCCCCGGGCCACTGCCACCATCGCTCTGAGCTCCTCGGCGGCCGGACTCGCCGTCCTGGCCCTCTGGCAGCAGCCCGCCGGTACCTATCTCGGCACGCTCGTACTGGCCGTCGGTCAGGGATTCATGTTCCCGGCACTGTTCACGCTCGTCATCATGGACGCACCGGAGACCGAGCGGGGTCAGGCCGTGGGGGCGTTCAGCATCTCCTTCGACCTGGCCTTCGGCATCGGCGGCGTCCTGGCGGGCATCATCGCCAACTCCCTGGGAGGCATCCCGGCCGCCTTCTGGTTCGGCGCCGCGGCCTGCACGCTCGCGCTCGCCGTCGCCCGGTCGATACTCCCCCCGTCGCAGAATGCACCGGGCGTGGCCGGCGACCTACCGCCGCCGCCCCGGGCCGACGCCGGGCCGGCGAGGTGGTTCAGAGGATCTTGATCTCGATGTCCACCCCGGCGGGGAGGTCGATGCGCTGCAGCGAGTCGACCGTCTTGGCCGAGGAGTTCACGATGTCGAGCAGCCGCTTGTGAATCCGCATCTCGAAGTGCTCGCGGCTGTCCTTGTCCTTGTGGGGTGAGCGGATCACGGTGACACGGTGCCGCTCGGTGGGCAGCGGCACCGGCCCGCGCACGTCGGCCTGGGTGCGCTTCACGGTCTGGACGATCTTGCGCGCCGACTGATCCACGACCTCGTGGTCGTACGCCTTGAGGCGGATCCGGATCTTCTGCCCCGTGGCCACGACGGGCTACTTCAGGATCTTGGTGACGGCGCCGGCACCGACGGTGCGCCCACCCTCACGGATGGCGAAGCGCAGACCCTCGTCCATGGCGATGGGGGCGATCAGCTCGACGGTCATCTGGGTGTTGTCACCCGGCATGCACATCTCGATGCCCTCGGGCAGCGCGATGGAACCCGTGACGTCGGTGGTGCGGAAGTAGAACTGCGGCCGGTAGCCGTCGAAGAACGGCTTGTGGCGCCCGCCCTCGGCCTTGGTCAGCACGTAGACCTCGGCCTCGAAGTGGGTGTGCGGGGTGATGGAGCCGGGCGCGGCCAGCACCTGGCCCCGCTGCACCTCGTCCTTGGCCACGCCGCGCAGCAGCGCGCCGATGTTGTCGCCGGCGCGACCCTCGTCGAGGATCTTGCGGAACATCTCCACGCCGGTGCAGGTGGTCTTGCGGGTGTCCTTGATGCCGACGATCTCGACGTTGTCGCCGGTGTTCACGATGCCCTGCTCGACCCGGCCGGTGACCACCGTGCCGCGGCCCGTGATCGAGAACACGTCCTCGATGGGCATCAGGAACGGCTTGTCGACGTCGCGGCCCGGCTCGGGCACGTAGGTGTCGACCTGCTCCATGAGGGCCCCGACCTGGTCGACGACCCTGTCGCCGTCCAG
>JAPPKQ010000400.1 GCA_028819945.1 bacterium
CACCCATGACCGCCGGCCCGGCTGCAGGCCCCACGCCCGAGCGTGCCGCGCCGCATCCGGACGGCGAACCCCCCACTGCAGCCGGAGACGTGGCGGCCCTTTTCGAGCGAGCCCGCGGCGGCGACCGGCGGGCACTGGGGCGGCTGCTGACCTACGCGGAGCGGGGTGGCCCGCTCGCCGACGCCGTCGCCGTCGCCGCCTGGCCGCTCGCCGGAGCCGCCCACGTGGTGGGCATGACCGGCGCTCCGGGCGTCGGCAAGTCCACCCTCACCGACCGCCTGGCGCAGGTTGCCACCGACGACGGCCGGCGGGTCGCCATCCTGGCGGTGGACCCCTCGTCCCCGCTGACCGGCGGCGCCATCCTTGGCGACAGGGTGCGGATGGGCAGCGCGGCGGTGCCCGGCGGACCTTTCGTGCGCTCCATGGCGAGCCGCGGCCAGTCGGGGGGGCTGGCCCTGGCGGCGCTGTCGGCGGTCCGGCTGCTCGACGCCACCCGCCACGACCTGATCATCGTGGAGACCGTGGGTATCGGGCAGGTGGAGGTGGACATCGCCCGCACCGCCGACACCACGATCGTGGCGGTGAGCCCGGGTTGGGGCGACGCCGTGCAGGCCAACAAGGCCGGCCTGCTGGAGATGGCCGACGTCTTCGTGGTCAACAAGGCCGACCGGGCCGGCGCCGCCGACGCCCGGCGCGACCTGGAACACATGCTGGACCTGGGCCATGGCACCGGCTGGAGGCCGCCGGTGGCGCTCACGGTCGCCACCACCGGCGAGGGCGCCGACGAGCTCTTCAAGCACGTGCAGGATCACCGCCGACACCTGCACACCTCCAGCGCCGAAGTGGAACGGCGTGCCCGGCACGTCGCCGAGGAAGTACGCCGCCACCTGCACCGCCGGGTGGACCTGTTGGTGGAACAGCCGTCCCACCAGACCGAAGGACTCTTCGCCGAAGTAGCACAGGGAGAGTTGGCTCCGTCGGAGGCGGCACGGCGACTGGCCGGCGAACTCGGCCAGATCCCCGGGAGGGACGCGGCCGCTGACGACGCCGAGCCGGAGGCCTGACGTGCCCGATACCCTGACCGGCGGCCCGGACGCGATCGTGCTGACGGGCTGGCAGCAGGCCCGCGAGGCGTACCGGAGCAAGGATCTGCGCCAAGCCATGTACGACGAGGGCGCGGTCATCATGGAGGACTGCCTGCTGGTGCTGCACGGCGAAGCGCACAGGCGCCGGCGGCGAGTGGAGAACCGGCTGTTCCGCCGGGAGACCTTCGCCCACTGGGAACGCCAGATCCTGGGCGACACGTTGGACGCGGTGCTGGCGCCCTACGTGACCGCAGGGCGCGCCGACCTGCGGGCGCTCGGCTACCGGGCCGCCATCAGCCTCACCGCCACGATCGCCGGCGTGGACCACGACCCGGCCAACGTGGCCCACACCTCGCGGCTCGAGGACTTCGTGCGCACCTTCAGCGCCGGCGCCACGCTGGCGCACTCCACCCGGGACCCCGAGCAGGTACGGACCGAGGTGCGGGAGCAGCTCCAGGCGTTCCGGGCGGAGATGCTGACCGATTCCCTCGACCGCCGGCGCGAGTCTCTGGCCCGCCTGGCCGGCGGTGAGATCGACGAGGAGGACCTGCCCCGTGACGTGGCGACGCTGCTGCTCCGCAATCAGGAGGCCCTGGAGATCTCGCCGGCGGTGATCGAGCGGGAGATCTGCTTCTACCTGCAGGCCGGGGCCCACAGCACCGCCGACGCCTACACCCACGCCCTGGACGAGATCTTCCGCCGCGCCGGGGCGCACCCCACCGACCTCCGCCGAGCGGCCACCGATCCCGCCTTCGCCCAGCGCTGCGTGCACGAGTCGCTGCGCCTCAACCCGGCGAGCCCGGTGGCGTGGCGCGAGCCGCTGCGCACCGTGAGCCTGCGCGACGGCACCGTGCTGCCCCAGGGCAGCCGGGTCGTCATCGATCTCGCCACGGTGAACCGGGACCCCGAGGTGTGGGGGCCCGATGCCGGCGCCTTCAACCCGCACCGCACGGTGCCCGAGGGCGCCAACGCCTGGGGCCTCAGCTTCGGCGCCGGCGCCCACGCCTGCATCGGCGCCGAACTGGACGGCGGCATGGAGATCCTCGGAGGCGGGACCCGCGACGACGATCATCTCTACGGGACCGTGGCGGTGATGGTCACGGCCACGCTCGCCGCCGGCGGCCGGCCCGACCCGCAGAATCCGCCGGTGCAGGATCCCCACACCAAGCGCCGCCACTTCTCCTCGTACCCCATCGTCTTCGTGCCCGCCGAGCGCCAGGAGCAGCCATGACAGCCGACCGTTCGCTTCTCGTGACCGGCGGAGCCGCCGGCATCGGCGCCGAGATCGCCCGGCTGGCAGGGGCTGCGGGCTACCGCGTGGGCGTCCTGGACACCGACGGCGCCGGCGCGCAGCGCGTCGCCGAGGGGATCGACGGCGCCGTGGCGCTGGTCGCCTCAGTGAGCGACGAGGACGAGGTCGAGGCCGCCTTCGACAGCTTCGGCACCCCCGAGGTGCTCGTCAACAACGCCGGCATCGTGCGCTTCGGCCCGCTGCTGGAACACTGTGCCGCCGACTTCCGGGCCGTCGTGGCGGTCAACCTCGTCGGCACGTTCCTGTGCGGCCGGGCGGCGGCGCGACGCATGGCCACCGCCGGGGGCGGCCGGATCGTGAACATGGCGTCCATGAACGGCACCGTGCCCGGACCCAACGCCGGCGCCTACGCCTCCACGAAGGCGGGAATCATCATGCTGACCCAGCAGATGGCGCTGGAGTGGTCACGGTTCGGGATCAGGGTCAACTGCGTGGCCCCGGGCCTCATCGACGGCGGGATGTCGGCGCCCATCAACGCCGACCCCGTGCTGCGCGCCGAGCGCGAGCTGGCCGTGCCCGCCGGCCGGCTCGGCTCCACTACCGACATCGCCAGGGCGGTTCTCTGGCTCGCCTCGCCCGAGGCCGACTACGTGTGCGGCCAGACGCTGCTCGTCGACGGCGGCATCACGATGTCGATCCTCTCGCAACTGCCACGGCCGGCCAGCGTGGACGGCGTCGGCGAGGCGGCCCGCACTCCGGGGCGGGCGGGGGCGTCATGAGACCCACAGAGGGCATGTCGGTGCTCATCACCGGGGGCGGGTCGGGCATCGGCGAGGGGGCGGCCGAGCACTTCGTCGCCGCCGGGGCGTCGGTGACCATCACCGGCCGGCGGGCCGGGAAGGTGGAGGCCGTGGCGGGCCGTCTCGGCGAGCGCTGCCGCGCGGTGGCCGGTGACGTCACGGTGGCCGCCGACCGGGAGCGCATGATCCGCACCGCCGTCGGCCACGGCGGCGAGCGGCTGGACGTGCTGATCAACAACGCCGGGAACATGTACCGGGGACCCGTGGAACAACTGGAGGAGGACCGACTGCTGGAGCTCTTCCACAGCAACGTGGTGGCGGGAATGATGCTGTGCGGCCTGGCGGTGCCGCATCTGCGCGCCAGCAGGGGGTGCGTGCTCTTCGTGGGTTCGGTGCACACCAAGCGCAGCTTCCCGGGTGTGGCGCCGTACGCCGCCACCAAGGGCGCCATCGAGACGCTCACCGGCGTGCTGGCCGCCGAACTGGGGCCCCAGGGCATCAGGGTGGGCTGCGTGCGCCCCGGCGCGGTCCTGACCGAGATCAACCAGCGGGCAGGGCTCTTCGACGATGAGCAGGCCGCGGCCCGCCTCGCGGCGATGTCCGGAGCGCACGCCCTCGGCCGCATCGGCACCGCCTCCGAGATCGCCGAGGCCTTCGAGTACCTGGCACGGGCCGAGTGGACCACCGGGGAGGTGC
>JAPPKQ010000205.1 GCA_028819945.1 bacterium
GCTGGGAGGCGGCGGTCTTCGTCGGCGAGGCCGGCCACGAACGATTGAGCGATTGGGGCCCGCTCGTCGACCAGCAGGTCAACACCACCGGTCACATGATCCTCGGCCTGGCGCACCAGCAAGCGGCCGCGGTGCTGCTGTGGATCCCCGACCCCCGAGCGGCGCTGACCGACGAGATTCGCATCGCCGAGGTGATCATCTCGGCGGCGCCCGACCCCACAGTACGCTGAGTCGATCGGTCGCCAGTTCCGCGAGGACCTAGATCGCAACCGCGCCGTGCCGAGTCGCCGGCGCCCGGCACCGGCGATCCGGCAGCGAAGGCAACTCTCCGACGCCGACCTTGCAAGAGCGGCCGCCAGGGACGACCGGGACGCCATGGAAATCCTGCTGCGCCGTCACTACCCCCGTGTCTACGCCGTCTGCCGCCGGCTTGCCGGCAACGACGCCGACGCCGCCGACGCCGCCCAGGAGGCGCTCATCGCGATCAGCCGCGGCCTGAAGAGATTCGACGGCCGCTCCAGCTTCACGACGTGGAGCTACCGCGTTGCCACCAACGCCTGCCTGGACGAGTTGCGCCGCCGGGGACGGCGCCACGCCGGACCCCTGCCGGAGCAGCTCGCCGGCAGTCGCGCCGATCCCGTCGGAGAGCGGATCAGTACGCGCCTCGACCTCGACGCAGCACTGGGGGCGCTCGCTGAGGACTTCCGCGTGCCGGTGGTGTTGCGGGACCAGGCGGGGCTCAGCTACGACGAGATCTCCGAGGTGCTCAGAATCCCACCGGGCACCGTGCGGTCACGCATCGCGCGCGGGCGGGCGCGGCTCGTCGAGATGCTCGGCGAGGGGAACCAGACGGCCGCTGCGGAACGTCAGAAGAGCGACGAGCCATGAACGACCACCGCATTCCCCCCGACGAAGCGGCCTCGGCCTTCCTCGACGGCGAACTCGGCGCCGAGGAAGCCGAGACTGTCCGCCGGCATCCCCGGCTGGCGGCACGTGCCCGCGCCCTGCGCCGCGCCGCCGAGGCGGTCGGCGACCCCGTGGCGCCGCCACCGGGCGCAGCCGACGCCGCCGTGGAGGCCGCCCTGGCGGACTTCGACGCCCGCCGCGGATCGGCGGCGGAGTTGGCACAACGGCGCCCCCGCGGTCTCTCGGTCATCACCGGCGTGGCGGCCGCCGTGGCGATCGGCTTCATCGTGGCCGCCGCGGTGGGCCTGTTCGCCGAGCGGGGAGCGGACGATGATGCGGATACCGCCGCGGCGCCCGCCCCACCGCCCGCAGCGGCCGCGGTCGAAGCGGCACCCGCTCCCGCGCCGGAAGCACCCCCTCCGCCGCCGGAACCGGCACCCGCCCTCGAACTCCCGCCACCTGCGGCACCTCCGGCAACCACACTCCCGTCGCCACCTGCGGTGGTCGTGGCCCCGGCGGCCGACGAAGTGGAGGCCCCCGGGTCGGAGGCGACAGCCGCTGAACCGGGGACCGCGCTGGCAGAGGCCCAGGCACAGGCGGACGATGCGTCCGCGGCCGCCGCGGCGCAAGCGGAGGCCGCACCCGCGGCGGAACCTGAGCCTCCGGCGGCCGACGAGATGGAGGCCTTGGACGACACGGGTCCGCTGGATGCGGTCCTCGCGGCCCCCACGCCCGAGGAGGCCTGCGCCGGCGCCATCGGCGGCAGAACCGTCGAAGCGCGGCTCACCGTCGGCGATGCCCCCATCCTCGTCCTCGGCACCCCCGACGCACCGCTAGCCGCCCTCGACGGCACCACCTGCGTCGAGATCCCGCCACCCGACGGCACTGAGATGGTCGCCGACGAGGCGCCCGACGGCTGCGCCGGCGCCATCGGGGACGGCACCGTCGAAGCGCGGCTGATCTTCAGCGGCACGCGGATCCTGGTGGTCCGGACCGTCGCCGGCTCGCTCACCGCGCTCGACGGCACCACCTGCGGGGGGATTCCGGCCGGGTAATCCGCCTCGGTAGACTTTCGACTTCATGCCCCTCAACCCGCCGGATCCGCAGCCCCGTGCCCTGCCGGGACTGTCCGAGGACTGGCCTCGCCGGGTCGCCGACCGGATCGTGGGGATCGTGGGTCGCATCCGCGCCGCCACGGACCGACCCAGCGCCAACCTCGCCCGCCGGCTCGTCTACGGGCTGATCATGATCGTGCTGGCCGTCCTGATGCTCGTGCTCGGCGTGATCGGGCTCGTGCGGCTCATCGACTCCTACCTGCCCGGCGACGTCTGGGCCACGTACGTCCTCCTGGGGGGATTCTTCTGTGGGATCGGGCTGCTGCTGTGGGCCAAGCGCCCCCGGCGCGCCGCCTCGCGGCAGGCCACGTGACGTCCTCGCCCCGCGAGGTCGTCATCGTCGGCTCGGGCCCCGCGGGACTGACCGCCGCCATCTACTGCGCCCGCGCCAACCTGGAGCCTCTGGTCTTCGAGGGCGAGCCGTCCTCGACCGGCGATCAGCCGGGCGGGCAACTCATGATCACAACCGACGTGGAGAACTACCCCGGCTTCCCCGACGGGATCATGGGCCCCGACCTGATGGCGGCGTTCCGCGCCCAGGCCGCCAGGTTCGGGGCGGAGTTCCGGACCGAGAAGATCAGCCGGGTGGACTTCTCCGGCCAACCCCTCCGGCTCTGGGTCGGAGACGACGACGCTCCCAGCGCGCTGGCTCGGACAGTGATCGTCTCGACCGGCGCGCAATCGCTGATGCTCGGGCTCGAGGCCGAGGAACGCCTCATCGGGCGCGGCCTCTCCACGTGCGCCACCTGCGACGGGTTCTTCTTCGGCGGCCAGGAGATCGCCGTGGTGGGCGGCGGCGATTCCGCCATGGAGGAAGCGCTGTTCCTCACCAAGTTCGCCACCAAGGTCACGGTGATCCACCGGCGCGACCAGTTGCGGGCCTCGAAGATCATGCAGGACCGTGCCTTCGCCTCCGACCGCATCGAGTTCCTCTGGAACCACGCCGTCACCGACATCCTGGGCGACGAGACGCTGGAAGGGGTGCGAGTCCGGCACACCGGCACCGGCGACGAGCACACGCTGCCGCTCGCCGGCCTGTTCATCGCCATCGGCCACCGGCCGAACACCGATCTCTTCCGGGGCTCACTGGCCATGAAGCCAAACGGCTACCTGATCACCGAACCGGACTCGACGAGCACGAACGTTCCCGGAGTGTTCGCCTGCGGCGACGTGCAGGACGACGTCTACCGCCAAGCGGTGACGGCCGCCGGCAGCGGCTGCATGGCCGCCATCGACGCCGAGCGCTGGCTCGAGGCGCAACACGACGCCGGGCACCGCTAGCGTGGCGGGCGCGGTGACGCGGTGCGACGCCGGAACCCCTGAACACTTCGGCGCGGCGCCCAGACGGTGCTGCGCCCGCACCGGCCCTGGAGGACACATGGCAGCCATCACGACACTCTCCTCAGCAAGCTTCGACGAGACCGTCGGCGCGGCGACGAAGCCGGTGCTCGTGGACTTCTGGGCCGAATGGTGCGGCCCGTGCAAGATGATCGCGCCGATCCTCGACGAACTCGCCGGCGAGCACGGCGAGAGCATCACGTTCGCCAAGCTCAACGTGGACGAGGCGCCCGACGTGGCGCGGCGCCACGGCGTGATGAGCATCCCCACGCTCATCGTCTTCGACGGCGGTGAGGCCAGCACGCGCATCGTCGGCGCCAAGAGCAAGGCGGCGCTCCTGGAGGACCTTGCGGAGTATCTGTAGGTCGTCGCCGGGTCGGGGCCCGCGCCGGGGGGGGGGAGCGGACCCATATCCCAGGCGGCGCGGGCGCACAGAATAGGTGG
>JAPPKQ010000292.1:0-1938 GCA_028819945.1 bacterium
AGCCTTGAACAGCAGCGGGCCAAGCTGTCGCAGTTGATCGCTCACCACGGCTTCCGGAGAGCCAGGCCGGGTCGCAGCTTCACTGTCCCCCAGTACGTGGTCAGCGTCGACACCGTCGGGGCCGGCGCCGACGCACAGCTCGACACCGTCGAGAGCCTCCTGTCCGGCGACATCCATGACTTGGTCGTCTGGATCGAGCAGCAGCAGCCGGCCGACGAGGAGGAGGCCCACGCAGCCGAGATCGTCAGACGCCTCCTCGGGGGCGACCCGAGGGTGCGCTTCGGCCCGCGGGGCGGCGCCCCGAGCGCGTTCGCCGCCTCACAGTTCCACGTCTCCGTGAAGGCCGGCACGCCCGTCGCCCCCGACCTGGTGTCCGGGCTCCGCAAGCAGTTGGGCGCCGCGGAGTGCACCACCGCGCCGCAGCCCGACGGCAGCAACGCCATGCTGGTGAGGGCTAGGAGGCTGCACCGCGAACTGCGCTGGGGCCTCGACAGAGAATCGGCCACTGCGGCCACCCTGGCTACGAGGCTGCTGCGGCACCGGGAGGCGTCGATCCCCATCGGAGAGGCGGGCCGCCCCGACGACGGCGGGGTGGCTTCGGGGGTGTCCGCGCCGGCGGCAATCCGGGAGCCGGCGCTTGCAGCCAGCGTGGGGCGGCTGCCGAGGCTGCGGAAGCTAGGACGCATCGCTGCCTACACCGCCACAGAGGCGCGCGCCGTGCGCCGCCCGGGCGACGCCGCACGGTTGGCGCGCACCGTCGGAGGGTGGATCGTCCGAGCTGTCGGATGGCGCCTTAGATGGATCGCGTGGCGGTTACGAAGGGCCGCGTTGCAGGCACGTAGAGCGGCCCGCCGGAGTGCCGCCGCAGTCCGCAGAGGGCGGCGTCGCTCGACCAGTATCCGGCCGGCCACCTACCGGCTCGGTCCGTCCATCGCAGCGTGCGGCCCGCGGTCGGTAGCTGTGTTCGCCGCCTGGACGGGGCTCCACACCAAATCCTCGATCCCCGCCCAGGTCGTGCTGTGCGATGACATGCCCCTTCCGAGCACATGGACCCCCAGAGCCGGTGCCGCGGTGGTTTCGCTGGACGGCATGGCGCCGACCGCAGCCACGCCCGCATTCGACGTCGAGCAGGTCAACCCCGCCCACTGGCCCGCGGCCTTGAAGCGGGCCGCCAGTCTCGGGCCCAAGAGTTCGCTGCCGACCGGACACAAGGCCTCCAGAAGGGTGGATGCCGCCAACCTCGCGAGAGCGCGCCGCTACCACCACCTGGCCGATGTGGCTGCCTATCACGCCGACGCGCAGGCCAGAGCGGGCACCGTGGCGGCGCTGGCAGCCAGCGGCGCCGTGGTCAGCCTCTGTGACGGCGGCGTCGAGGTGGCCGGACTCCTGGGCGAGAGGCTCTTCGCCCTGCTCACCGATCCTCGCATCGAGACGGCTTCAGAGGCTGAGCGCGAGGCCTTGAGCGTGGAGATGCGGCGTGAGGCGCTGCGCATGCACTCGCTGCGGGCGCGAGCCCGTCAGGTGTGCGAAGCAGCATTGATGAGAACGGAGCCCCTGCCGCTGGTGTCGGTGCTGCTGGCCACCCGGCGACCGGATCAGGTGGCTGAGGCGGTCGCTTCGGTGGCGGCCCAGACCTACCCGCGCATCGAACTGGTGTTGGCCGCGCACGGCGACGGATTCGACCGTGCCCGACTCGAAGCACTGGCCGCCGGCAGCGGCACGGATGCCCGCGTCCTGACCGTGCCGGCGGGGTTCGTCCTAGGCGAGGTGCTCAATGAGGCGCTGGCGCACAGCCGGGGAGAGCTGGTCACCAAGTTCGACGACGACGACTTCTACGGACCGGAGCACATCTGGGATCTGGTGCTGGCCCACGAGTACTCCAGGGCCACCCTGGTCGGCAAGGCGGCCGAGTACGTGTACCTGGAGGGAGCGGACCGC
>JAPPKQ010000292.1:2091-3790 GCA_028819945.1 bacterium
GTGCGGCATGCTCGCGGACACACCTGGGAGGCCGACGATGAGTATTTCCTGGAGCAGGCCGTCGAGGTTCACGACGGCTGCGACCTCCGCTTCGCCGGCGTCGTCTGAGTCCGGCCGGCGGACCGCCCCGTCTCGTCGGGCAACGCTGCCCGGAACCGCCGGGCGTGCCACCCCATCTCGCTGGGGCTCATTTCACTGGGGGGCCGCCGCGGTCGCCGCCGTAGCCCTGCTCGTGTTCACCAACGGCCCGCTTCTGCTGTTCTCCAAGAGTGTGCTCGACCGCACCGGCCGGTGGGAGGACCACGCGGTCTGGCCTGTGCTGGCCGCTGCCGCCACATGCGGTGCGGCGCTGGCCGCGCGCCGGGTGCTGGGCGCTTCAGGCCGACAGCAGACTCGTTCCCCTCGGGTTGCGGCGGTGGCGGTGGGCTGCTTCACGTTGACCGCGCTGGCGTCAACGCTATGGAGCGTGGATCCTGCGGCCACGGCCTGGCGCTCGTCCGTCTATGTGGGCATGGCCCTGCTGGCGTGGGCGATCGCCGGCTTCGACCACGACGAGGTGGCCGCGGTGTTAGCCACGGTCGCGGGCGCCGCGGTGGCGGCAAGCCTCCTGCTGGTGTGGCTGCGCCCCGATCTGGGACTCCATCCTGACGGCAGCTGGAAGGGCGTGTACACCAACCGCAACTCGCTCGCGCCGCTGGCCGCGGTCGGAGTCCTGGTCGGTGTCCGTTACCTGCTGGCGTTGGGAGGCTGGCGACGGCTCGCTGCGGCCGGAGGTGTGGCCGCGGCCGTGGCGGCGCTCGCCGGCGCTGGAAGTCGCACTGCATGGATCTCGCTGGCCGTTGCGACCACGGCCGCGACCGTGGTCGGGTCTCACCGCCAGCTCTGCCGACGCTACGGCCCTGCTGCGGCCAGGGCTGCCACAGCCGCGGCAGCGGCCCTGGCCACTTCGGTCACGGTCGTAGCGGTAGCCGTGCAGTGGGACGTGCCCACGTTCGGCCAGCGACGCGAGATGTGGGGCCTGGTGTGGGACCGGATCGTGCAGCGCCCCTTGCTCGGGCACGGCTTCTTCACCTTCTGGGACATCGAGGAGCTGACCCAGCACGTGCTCCTGCGCCGGGGCAGCGCCCACAACAGCCTCGTCGAGGTGGGGCTGGGGCTGGGGCTGCTGGGTGCGGTGCCGTTCACGGTGATCGTACTGCTGGCCGCGGGCAACGCCGGATCGGCCCTGTGGCGGCGACCCGGCGCCGACACATGGTTCGGTGCCGCCCTCGTAGCCTTCCTGATCGTGGAGAACCTCACGGAGAGCTTCGTCCTATGGTTCTCCTACAGCTGGGTGCTGCTGATGGCCGCCTCTCTCAGGCCCGCCCCTGCTGCGGATCGATTGGCCGCAGCCGCTCCCCGCAGAGAGTCGTCGGGCGCGGACGGATGACCGCTCCGCCTCCCGCAGGAGTGCGCGGAAACGACTGGCGCTCCCTGCCGGTCGCGCCGGTCGAGTTCTTCGAGCCCGACATGGTCGTCACCGTGGTGATCCCCTACTTCGAGGCGCCGGAGGCGCTGGCCCGCACGCTCGCCGGCCTGGAGGGTCAGACCTACCCGCGGGAACTCTTCGAGGTGGTCGTGGTGGACGACGGCTCGGATCCCCCGCTGGAGCTGGACCAGCCGACGCCGTTGCGGGTGCGCGTGATCCACCAGGATGACC
>JAPPKQ010000137.1 GCA_028819945.1 bacterium
CACCCGGGCGCACCGGCAGGTTCCTTCCTGGAGACGGCCGGCTCAGGCAGCCCTACACAACTTCGACGGTTACTCCGAAGGCGCCGGACGCCAGCGCGCGCAGGTCGGCGGCGTCAGTCGTCAGCACCGCCCCGGCGGGTTCGGCAGCCGCCACGACGAGCGCGTCGACCGCCGAGCCGCACCGCGCCTCGGCGCGGAGTCGGGCCGCCCGGCGGGCGAGCCGCTCGTCGACCCCTTCGAGAATCTCACAGGACTTGAGCAGCCGATTCGCCGAGGCGTCCCTTCCGCGGTGGCCCTGCAGGCACTCGACGAGCACGGGCGAGGGGACGACAGGCGGCCAGAGTCCCGCCTCCTGAAGGGCCGCGACCACGGCGGACGAGCGAGTGGAGCGCCCCGCCAGGAATGAGACCGCGCCGGAGTCCAGGACCAGCGCCACTCAGCCGGCCGTCCGGTCGGCGCGGCGGGCCAGCCGCCGTGCAAGATCCTGCGCCCAAGCCGTCTCGGCGGCATCGGGGGTTCCCACTTCGGCCAGAAGTTCGGCCAGGTACTCCTCGCCCTCACGAGCGAGCCGTCGACGCTTGAGTTCGACCCGCACGGCCTTCTGCAGCAGTTCCGAGGCGGGCAGATTCTCCGCTTTCACTTCGGCGTAGAGATCCTCGGGCAGGTACACCTGCATTCTCGGCATACACTCAAGTATACACACCGTGGGATGCCGGTGCGCCTACGCCCGGCCCTGTGCCGGAGAGACGGGTCCGACTCCGCGGCCCGGCGAGCCGTTGACACCCGGTTCGGATTCGGGCGCACCTACGGCGCGAACGAGAAGACAATGTTCTCCAGGGTGGCCTCGATGTTTTCGGCACCGCCGAGGTTCCTGACGACGGTGATCCGGGCAACGCCGCAGTCACCGAAGTCGTCGCAGCCGATGACGCCGATGAGACCGCGGTAGCCCTCAAGGCCGTCGAGGAAGTCGCGCACACCCTGGCGGTCCACGATCAGCGCGCCGCCGTCGAGGTAGGAGGCCGCCTCGACGGCCTCGAGCAGCAGCGTCGTGGCGTCGTAGCCGTAGGCCCAGAACGTCGACGCCGGCGCCTCGCCGTATCGGGCCTCGTAGGCGGCCAGGAAGTCCCCGGCCGTCCTGCCGGTGCTCTGATTGCGGTTGCCGCCGAAGCGCGTGTCGGGCCCGGAGAAGTACATGCCAGCGGTCTGTGGCAGCGCCAGGTAGTCGCTGGTCAGCAGGCTGTCGGCAGCCACCAGCACCGTGTCCTCCAGCCCGGGCACCCCCGGCGCCTGATCCGCGATGAAATCGCCGGCGGGCTGGAAGAGCGGCAGGAACAGCGCGCCCGGACCACCCGCGGCGATCTCGGTCAGCACCGGCACCATGTCGGTGTCGTCCTTGTTCACCGCGCTGACGCCCGTCACGGTGCCGCCCTCGCGCTCGAAGGCGTCGGCGAACGCCTGCGCCAGGCCCTGAGTGTACGGGTCGCCGTCGTGGAGGGCCGCGGCGGCGTCGATGCCCAACTCGTCGAAGACGAACTCGGCCATCGCCGCGCCCTGGAACAGGTCGTTGTGAGCGGTCCGGTAGTAGCCCGTGCTGCGATTGGGCCCCGGGTTGCCCATCAGATCCGAGGTGAGCGCGGGCGAGGTGTTGCCGCCGGAGATCAGCACCATGCCCGCGGCGGTGATCAGCGGCGCCGCGGCCACCGCGGCGCCCGAACAGGACGTGCCGACCACGCCGATCACGTCGCGGTCGGCCACGATCGTCTGTGCGGCCGCCTGCCCGCCGTCGTTGGAGCAGAGATCGTCCAGTTCGGCGCCGAGGTCGACGTCGAAGCCGTGGATCGGGCCGTAGTCGCCGATCGCCAGGACCACGCTGCGGGCTATCGGCAGGCCGAAGAACGCCACGTCGCCGGTGATGGCGTTCAGCGAGCGGATCTGGACGGCCTCGCCCGGCTCGACGCGCACGACCCCCAGCGACCCGTCCCCGAAGTGCGACACCGCATCCGCCGGGGCCGCGGGCGGGGCGCCGCGGGTGACCTCCCCCTCCGCACCGCAGGCGGCGGCGAGCATCACCGCGCAGAGCAGCGCGCCCCAGCGTCGCACGCATGAACTCGACGCCGGCATGTGAACCTCCCGTCGCCCCGTCGCTGCCGTCCCGACAGCCTACGGATATGCCCGATCGTCGGTCGCGGCTCTGCTGGGGCGGCGAGCCGGAGTCAACGGCCCGCGACTGCCTCCGGGGGCGGGCCGTAGCCGCCTCCGCCGGGGAGGTCGAGGCGGACCACGTCGTCGGGTTCCAGACTCAGGCGAGCCTGGGTGGTGACCGGCTCGCCGTTGACGCGGAAGCTGCCCGCCGCACCGGGCTCGCCGCCGTCGAGACCCTGCGGAGCCGCGGTGAGCCGGCTGGTCACGGCGTTCAGCTGCCATTCCCGTTCGGTGTCCACCAGGAACTCGATGGTCTGGCCGTCGCCGCCCGGCTGCCGTCCGGCGCCGCCGGAGCCCACCCGCAACTCCTTTCGCAGGAATCGGATGGGCGCCGAGGCCTCCACGACCTCGACGGGCACCGCCGCCACGCCGGTGGGATACGAGCAGGCCGACAGACCCGGCTTGGTGGCGCGCCCTCCCACGCCGCCGGCGTAGGTGAACATGGCGGTGATGAAGGGGCTGCCGTCGGGGTGGGCGCCGCTGACCTGCATGGTCCAGACCGCACCGGATCCCTCGGCCATGGCCTGCGTCGGCTTGAGCGGCGCCAGGGCCTTCAGCAGGGCGTTGGGCAGGAACATGCCCACCACGTGGCGCGCCGTGCAGGGCTGCGGCGACACCGCGTTCACGATTGACCCTTCCGGCGCCGCCAGGCGGATCGGCGCCAGGCTGCCGTGGTTGTTGGGGATCTCGGGATTCAACATCGATCTGACGGTGAACGTGGTGTAGGCGTGCGTGTAGTTGCGCACGACGTTGATTCCCCAGCGGCTCGCCTCCGAGGAACCCTCGTAGGAGACCAGGATCTCGCCCACGTCGGGGTTGACGGTCACCTCGCAGTGGATGGTCACCATCGAGCCGTCGGCGAGGTCCAGCAGGGCCTCGGCCTCATGGATCCCCGCCGGCAGGGCGCGGATGCTCTCCCGGGTGGCCTCCTCGGAGCGCTCGATGATCTCGTCGGCGAGGTCGTCGATGTCGTCGAGCCCCCAGGCGTCGCAGAGGGTCTGCAGGCGTTCCGCCCCCACCGCGGCCGACGCCATCTGGGCGTGCAGGTCCCCGGCGACGTGGTCGGGCGTGCGCACGTTGGAGAGGATGAAGTTCCAGACGTCGCTGTTGCGCTCGCTGGCCACCATGAGCTTGCAGATCGGGATCCAGAGACCCTCCTCGAACACGTCGCGCCCGCCGGCGCCGATGCCGTAGCCGCCCACGTCGGAGTGGTGGATCGTGGAGCAGAAGAAGGCGATGAGCCGCCCGCCCCGGAACACCGGTGTCATGACCGTCACGTCGAGCAGCTGGCCGCACGTCTTGTAGGGGTCGTTGGTGATGAGCACGTCGCCCGGCGAGAGTGTCTCGGCCGGATGCTCGGCCAGTACGGCCATGACGCCCATGGCCAGGGAGTTGATGTGGCCGGGCGTACCGGTGACGGCCTGGGCGACCATGCGCCCCCTGGGGTCGAAGAGCCCGTTGGCCAGGTCGCCCGCCTCCCGCACGATGGGGCTGAACGCCGAGCGCTGCAGGGCGGTCGCCTGCTCGTTGACGGTGGAGATGATGCTCTGCCAGAGAACCTGCAGGTCGACGCCGTCGAAG
>JAPPKQ010000301.1 GCA_028819945.1 bacterium
GGGGCGCCCCTCGGCCTTGGTGATCTCCAGCAGCGCGGCGCGCTCGCGTTCCACCTCCGCGTCGGGCACCTCGCCGCGGTCCAGGTAGCGAGGCTTGGCGAAGGCGACGTGCAGCGCCACCTGGTGGAGCACCTCGGCGTCGACTCCCTCCCCCTCCACGATCACGCCGTTGACGCCGCGGCCGTCCTGGCGGTGGAGGTACGCGTCGAGACTGTGGCCCTCGGCGGCGCGCACCTGCACGACCGCCCCGAGGGAGATGTTCTCCTTCTTGGAGAGCCGTAGTTCATCGATGCTGTCCGCGAACGCCCCGGCCGCCTCGGTGCCGCCGTCGCGGACCGCCTCGGCGATCTCCTGGGTGCAGGCCAGGAAGTCGGCGGCCTTGGCGGAGAAGTCCGTCTCCGAGCGCAGGTGCACCAGCGAGGCGACACCGTCGCCGACCGCAACGGCGATCGCCCCTTCGGCGGCCTCACGGTCGGCCCGCGCCGCGGCCTTGGCAAGGCCCTTCTGCTTCAGAAGCTCGGCGGCCTCGGCTGGGTCTCCGGCAGCCTCGATGAGGGCGCGCTTGGCATCCATCATGCCCGCGCCCGTGGCGTCCCGGAGCGCCTTGACCTCTCTCGCCGATACCTGAACCATCTGCCCTCTCACCCCTCCTCGTCCGCGGGAGCACCGTTCGGCTCCTCGGCGCCCCCAGCCTCACTGGACTGCTCAGCGGACTGCTCGGCGGAGTCCTCCGGCGCGCCCGGGTCCTCCGCCGCGCCCTCGGCGCCGGCCTCCCCGGCCTCGTCCGCTCCGGCCTCCCCGGTCTCCTCGATGCTGCGCGCCACTCTGGCCTCCCGCTCACGCATGTCGGCGGCGGCCGCCGCGGCAGCGGCCGCCTGCCGGCGCGCCACCTCGGCCTCCTCCTCGGGCGTGCGCTGCGGGACCGGCGCGGCACCACCGCGAGCCTCCGCCAGGCGCTGCCCCTCCACCACGGCGTCGCTCATGATGCGGCACATGAGTTCGCCGGCGCGGATGGCGTCGTCGTTGCCGGGGATGACGAAGGTCACGACATCGGGGTCACAGTTGGTGTCCACGACGGCGATCAGGGGGATGCCCAGCTTGTTGGCCTCGCTCACGGCGATGTGCTCGGCCTTGGTGTCCAGCACGAACACGGCCTCGGGAGGCGTGTCCATCTGACCGATGCCACCCAGGTTGCGCTCCAGCTTGGCGAGCTCGCGCTGCAGGCTGAGAGCCTCCTTCTTCGGCATCGCCTCGAACCCGCCGGAGTCGCGCAGCCGCTGGTACTCCTGCATCTTGTGCACACGCTTGAAGATCGTCTGGATGTTCGTGAGCGTGCCGCCCAACCATCGCTGGTTGACGTAGGGCATCCCGCAGCGCTTGGCGTGGGTCTCGACACTGGGCTGGATCTGCTTCTTCGTGCCCACGAACAGGAGCGTGCCACCGTTGGCCACCATGTCCCGGACGAACGAGTACGCGGCCTCGATGCAGGCCAGCGTCTGCTTCAGGTCGATGATGTAGATGCCGGCGATGTCCCCGTGGATGAATCGCTTCATCTTCGGGTTCCAGCGCCTGGTCTGGTGCCCGAAGTGGACACCTGCTTCCACCAGCTGGCTCATGGTCACGACGGGTGCCATGGTCTCCTTCCCATCGGTTGGGTCACAGTCCGCGCCTTGCACCGCTGAGGCGACCGTGGGAGAGCGCGGACGGGAAATCGTCGGATCGGACAGGCCCTCGGGCCGCCGGGCATTCTACCGGGGCGCCGGCGGGCGCAACCCCCCGGCGGTCGCGCGCCGCGGCGGGCCGGCCGCCCTGAACCATCCGGTCGCACCCCGGCCGGCCAGCGGGACCAGCCGGGCGGGCCCGCCGATCCCCAGCAGAACAGCGGGATCGACGTAGGCCTCGCCGATGCGGGCGCCGAAGTGGAACGACGCGCCGGTCGTCCCGAGCACGCCGCCGTCGGCGACGGACTGCCCGGTGCGGACCGCCACGCTGGCCAGGAACGCATAGCTGGTGCGCACACCGTCGGCGTGCGCCACCGTCACGTGCCGGCCGGCGCCGACCCGACCGGCGAAGGTCACGATGCCCGCCGCGGCCGCCCGCACGGCGCTTCCGGGGCGGGTGGCGTACTCCAGGCCCCTGTTCCCAGGCGCACCGGGGTGTGCCGGCGGGCGGAACGGGTCGACGATGGCCCCCTCCACCGGTGGGGAGTAGAACACGACCGCGACAGCTCCCGGCGGTGGGACGGTCTGGGCGCTCGCAGATCCGGCGGCCGGCGACAGTGCCAGCGCCGCCGCGATGACCGCTGAGGCGGCGAGCGCCCGCGGGATCAGCCGCGCGGGTGCGCCGTCTCGATCACCGAACGCAGCCGTCGCCGGCTGACGTGGGTGTAGACCTGCGTGGTGCCGAGACTCTCGTGCCCGAGCAGTTCCTGCACCGAGCGCAGATCGGCGCCGCCGTCGAGGAGATGGGTCGCGAACGTGTGGCGCAGGGCATGCGGATGGGTCGGCTCGGCCGACCGGCGGTCCATGATGCGCCGCACGTCGCGGGGGCCGAGCGGCCGGCCCCGCAGGTTCAGGAACAGGGGCCCGTCCTCGGCGGTGGCCGCCGTCCCGCCGGTCGCCTCCCCGGCCCGGGCCGCGGCCGCCTGTGCCTCCCGGAACCGCTGCACGGCGCGCACCGCCGGCGCCGACAGCGGGAGCAGCCGCTGCTTGCCACCCTTGCCGGTGACCCGCACCCGGGACCGCGCCAGGTCCAGGTCCGCCGGGCGCAGGGCGCACAGCTCGGCCACGCGCAGGCCGCTGCCGTACAGCAACTCCAGCACGGCGTCGTCGCGCAGCCGCCGGAGCGGATGATCGCCGGCGGCGGCGGGGCTCCGACCGGCCAGCAGCGACTCCACCGAGCGCTCCGTGAGCACGTCGGGGAGCCGGGCCGCCCCCGCCGGGGTGGACAGCCCCAGGGAGGGGTCGCCGGTGCAGCGACCGGTCTGGGCGGACCAACCGAAATAGCGCCGCAGGACCGAGGCCTTCCGCGCCACGGTGCGCGCTGCGTAGCCCTGACGGGTCAGGCTGGCCAGGTAGCGATGCAGATCCTTGCGACCGACGGCCTCGGGACCGTCCAGCGAGCACGCCTCTGCCCAGTCGACGAAGGCGTTCAGGTCGCGCCGGTACACGGCGACCGAGGAGGGGGCGAGGCGCACCAGCGAAGCGCAGAACGCGTCGGACGCCCACGCCGGCATGCTCCGAGGCTACCAACGGGGCCTGCCGCACCGGGGAATGGCCCCGGCGGCGCGGCGCACTCACCCGGCCCGGCCGGCGGCGACCGAGGTCTCGCCGCGGCGCTCGTACCACAGCCCGCGCCGTGCCAGCAGGCCCGATGCGCTGAGGTTCTCGACGTACCACGCCAGCTCGCCCACGTCGAGCCCGGTACGCGACGCCAGCATTTCCAGGGTGGCCGGCATCCAGTCGAAGGCGTCGAGGATTGCGACCGCGGTCGAGTCATCGACCGGGGCGGAGCCCTCGGAGCCTGCGGGCACATCCTGCAGGGGCAGCGTGGTCCGGGAGATGTCCAGCAGCACCAGCAGGTCCTCGACGTCGCACAGCACGCCGGCGCCCTCGGCGATGAGGCGGTTCGACCCGGCCGAGGCAGGGCTGCGGATGGGTCCCGGCACCGCCGCCACCGCCCGGGAGCGCTGCGCCGCCTCGGTGGCGGTGAGCAGGGCGCCGCCGTCGGCGTGCGATTCAACGACGACGCAGGCGTCGCTCAGGGCAGCCA
>JAPPKQ010000316.1 GCA_028819945.1 bacterium
GCCTGGGCCTCGCTCATGGCCGAGGAGGCGGCTGCGGATGCCGCCTGCGCCTCTGCGAGTGCCTCATCGGCTGCCTCGGTATCGGCGGCGCACGCCGCGGCGACAAGGCCGAAGACAGCCAGAAGTACGAGTGTGAGCCGAAGCTTTCGCATCGGTGTCCTCCCAGTGATCGATCAAGTGCGACACCCGTCACATCAGTTCGTCGACGGGCCGGCTCACACTAGCGCTATCCTGCGCCGTTTTCCAACCGACCGGTTGGGGGATTATACGACCGGTCGTTTGGGGGAACCGTACCGGGCGCTACAGGGCCCGGGCCACCCGGAAGGCGTCCCAGATGGCGTCGATGGCCTGGCGTGGGGCGAGGCAGTCGCCGACGGCGTGCAACTCCAACCCGGGCGCCTCCCCGGCCTCGCTGAGGGCCAGCAACTCGCCGAAGAGGGCATCGTCGGCGACGCCGTAGGAAGCCCCGACGACGGAGTCGGCCGCAAGCGGGCGGGGCACGCCCGTGAGCGTCTCGGTGACCTCGGCCACACCGGGCCTGACGGCGCTCAAGGTGTGGTACTCGAGGAACGCCACGCCAGCGGCGCGCAACCGTCGCAGCATCGGCGGGCGGCTGAAGGCGTCCATCGAGGCGCCGATCCCGACCGGCGACACCAGCGTCACCTCATGGCCCGCGGCGGCCAGGTTCTCCGCCGTGGAGCAGACCTTCCAGCCGGCCTCGCCGGCGTCGACCAGAACGACACGGGGACCGGTCACGCCGGCGGCGATGGCTTCCTGCACCGGGTGCACCAGGTCCTCGCCGGGTACGTCGAAGCCTCCGGGGAACGAGCCGGTCGCCACGATCACGCAGGAGGGCTCGTCCGCCAGCGCCGTCGCAGCGTCGGCCCGTACCCCGGTGCGCACCTCCACGCCGAGCTTGCGGACCTGACCTTCGAGATGGCGGACCGAGTTGGCGAACTCGTCCCGGTAGGGCATCGCGGCCGCGGCCACCAGCACCTGGCCTCCCAGTCTCTCGGTGGCCTCCAGCAGGATCACCTCGTGGCCGCGCAATGCCGCCGTCTCGGCGGCCTTCAGGCCTCCGGGACCGCCGCCGATCACCACTACCCGCCGGGACTCCCGCGCCACTCCGAGCCGGCGGATGCCCCAGCGGGCCTCCTCGCCGACCGCTGGGTTCACGAGGCAGGCGATGGGGGAGCCCCGATGCGGGCCGCCCCGGCATCCCACGTTGCAGGAGATGCACTCGCGGATGTCCTCCCGGTGCCCCGAGGCAGCCTTCGAAGCCCACTCGGGGTCGGCGATGAGGGGGCGCACGAGGCAGACCGCGTCGGCCACCCCCGCTGCGAGCAGTTCCTCACACTGCTCGGGGGTGACCAGGCGAGCCACGGCGAAGGTCGGCACACCAGCCGTCGCCTCTCGAATCTCGGCGGCGTAGTGGGCGAACGGCGCCCGGGGGAAGCTCATGTCGGGGATCATCCGGTCGATGGAGGCGTAGTTGGACTGGCTCACGCTCACGTAGTCCACGCGGGTGCGGGCCATGAGGTGCGCCACCACCTCGCTGCACTCGCCCGGGGTGAGCCCGCCCGGCACGAACTCCTCGGCGCTGACACGGATGCCGACCGGTACGCCGTCGCCGACCTGGGCTCGGACCGCCTCGAGCACCTCCAGCGGCAGCCGGCAGCGGTTCCCCAGCGAGCCTCCGTAGCCGTCGGTGCGACGGTTGCTGAACCGCGACAGGAACTCGCACAGCAGGTAGCCGTGGGCCAGGTACACCTCCAGTCCGTCGAAGCCGGCAGTCACGAGGCGCCGGGCCGCGCTGCAGTAGCAATCGATCAACTCGGCGACGTCGCGGCGCGTCATGGCGTGGGGCACGACCCGGCTGGCCGGGTCGGCCAACGCGGACGGCGCCCAGAGCTCCCGGTGGGCGGCGAACGTGTCGCCTTGGCGGCCGAGGTGTGAGAGCTGGCCGAAGATGGCGGCACCCTCGGCCTGCACCATCTCGGCCACCCGGGCGTAGGCCGGGATGCCGTCGTCGCTGTAGACCTCGTTCACGCCGGCCGCCGCCAGGCCGGTGGGATGCACCATGGATGACCCCTGGATGACGAGGCCAACGCCCCCGGCGGCCCGCTCGGCCAGGTAGTGGCCCTGGCGTTCGGTCAGGTGGTGCGAGTGCCAGTCCACGAAGCGCGAGCCGTGGCCGGCGAAGATCACGCGGTTGCGGATCTCCAGCGGGCCGATCCGCAGCGGCCTGAACAGCAGCGGGTACGGCGGCGCCGCGGGTCCGCCAGGGGCGGCTGTCGAGCGCGGCGACGCCTCAGAACTCATCGGGCACGGGCAGGTCCGGCTTGCGAGGGCCTCGCCCGCTCTGGTTCGTCACGGCCGGGCCGGGGCGATCCTTCAGGAGTCATCCGGGCGGGCCAGCAGCGCCAGGGCGGCCTCGGGGCATCCCATGCCGATCTCCACGCCGCGGGCGGCGGCGGGGGCGTTGGCCGCCGAGATGATGCCGTCGTGGTAGTGGGAGAGTCCGCTGCCCATGCGGGCACGGGTGGCGTCCACGGTGGCGCCGGCGAGGCCGTCGGCCTCCACGATGAACAGCCCCGCCATGCCCGAGTCGTCCATGCCGCGGCCGCCGTCGGAGCAGATGAACCCCCAGGGGCTCGCCCGGCGCAGGTACGGCACCGCACTGCGCCCGGTGTGCCCGGCGGTCACCAGCACGTTGCGGCCACGGTCGGCCGCGATGGCGAAAGCGATGGAGTCGGTGGCGATCACCTGCCGCCCGTCGGTGTGCGTGCGCATCACCGTCCGGTTGGTGATCTCCTCGGCCGCCGCCGGCGTCGGGTCGTTCTCGAGCATCAGGCGAGCCGCCCCGGAGACGGGCATGCCCACGGTCACGCCGCAGTCGGCCGCGGGCTGGTTGAAGAAGCTGATGACGCCGTTGCGGTACAGGTGCACCCCGTCCCCGAGCCGGGCGCTCATCACGTCGGCGACCGCTGCGCGGATGTCGAGCGCCTCCAGGTACCAGAGGCCCGCGATGGCCGACCCCTCGGGGCCGATGCCGCAATCCATGCCGATGGCGCCGCGCGGGGCGGCCTCGGCGATGAACCGGGCCGGCAGCACGCCGCAGTAGGAGGAGTTCACGCAGACGTCCCGTCCCCGGTTCGACGGGTCGACGTGATAGGCGGAGTCCATCGCGCAGATCCGCCCCCGCCCGGTCGTCGACGTGAACACGACGGTCTGCTGCCCGGGTACCTGCTCGTCGGTTGCTGGTCCGGTCATGGGTGCCTCCCTGGGCCTAACCGGTGGGGGCCGGTCGGGATCCTGTGCGGATCATTCCCGAGCGCAGGCGAACTCACTTCCGAGAGCCCGCTCCTCGCCGCGGCGCCGGACCCCGATCGTGCGTTCCCGCGCCGACGCCTGCGGCGCGTAGTTCCACCTTGCGGACCTTCTCCGAGGGCGTCTTGGGGAGTTCGGGGGCGAAGCGCAGGTAGCGGGGGACGGCGAAGTACGGCAACCGCCGGTCGGCGAAAGCCCAGAGGTCCGCGGCGGCGATCTCGTTACCCGGCTCGGGCACGATCACGGCCAGCACCTCGTCCTCGCCGGCCTCCTGGTCGGCGGGCACGGCGACCACCGCCGCCTCCGCCACGGCCGGATGCTCCAGGAGGGCCTGCTCCACCTCGTAGGAGCTGATGTTCTCGCCGCGGCGCCGGATGGCGTCCTTCAGCCGATCCACGAAGTAGTACCAGCCCTCGGCGTCGCGCCGCAGCCCGTCGCC
>JAPPKQ010000451.1 GCA_028819945.1 bacterium
CGTCCGGCGCGGCCGGCGCCCCGTCGCAGGCGCGGCGCGGCGCCCGGTAGCCGGCCGCTGGAGCCCCGTCCACCCAGGCGAAGAAGCCGGGCTGCACCCCGGTGGGCTCGTCGGTGTGCCCGGCGAACTCCTCGAGGAAGTTGCGGGCGATGCCGACGCCGTCCTCGTGCATCTCGAAGCCCTCGTAATACTCCGCCGGCGGCAGCCGGCGGCCCGCCAGCAGGTAGTACTCGTCGGCAGCGAACACCATTCGGCGTCCCAGCACCGACCGGAAGGTGTCCTGCCAGGCTTCGGTGGCGTCGAGCACCGCTTCGGCCTCGGCGACGGTGTGCGGGCGGAGCCGGCCGGACGGGGCGTGGCGGCTCACCCCGAGAGGCACCACGCACAGGCCGCGCAACTCGGCGTAGGACCCCAGCACGCCGCAGAAGGTGTCCTCCAGCCAGTCGCCGTCGTTGACCCCTGGACACACCACCACCTGCCCGTACACCTCCACGCCGGCGGCGAGCAGCAGCCGCAGCCAGCGCAGGCTGGTTGCCCCGCGGCGGTTGCGCAGCATCTCGGAGCGCAGGTCGCCGTCGGTGGCGTGGATGCTCACGAACAGCGGTGAGAGCCCCTCGGTGAGGACCCGCTCGAAGTCGGCCTCGGTGAAGCGGGTGAGCGTCGTGAAGTTGCCGTACAGGAACGACAGCCGGAAGTCGTCGTCCTTCAGGTACAGGCTCGGGCGCATGCCGGCCGGGAGCTGGTAGATGAAGCAGAATTCGCAGTGGTTGTCACAGGTGCGCACCTGGTCGAACAGCGCCGAGTGAACCTCCAGTCCCAGGGGGGCTCCGGCCGCCTTGTCGATCTCCACGCTGAACTGCAGGCCGCCGCGGTCAACCTCGACCTCAACGAGAGGTTCGTCGGTGAGGCTGCGGTATTCCAGCACGTCGCGGGGGGACACACCGTTCAGCGAGACCAGCTCGTCGCCGACGGCCAGCCCCGCCAGCGCCGCCGGACCCGACGGTTCCAGAGCGACGACGCGCGGGCGGGCCATCGCAAAATTCTACCGCCGCGCCCCGCGCGCCCTTGACCGCCCGACCACCGCCATCCGGCTCGGTAGGCCCTCCCCGCCATTCCGGCCCCCATTCGTCATTCCGGCCCCATTCGTCATTCCGGCCCCATTCGTCATTCCGGCGAAGGCCGGAATCCAGAGCAACAGACGGTCTGCGCAGAAAACATCAGGGCAACGCGTCGACTGCCGCGGGTAGCCTTGGGTCGATGGCTGTCGAGAAGGTCCTGCTGGCTTCGCCGCGCGGCTTCTGCGCGGGTGTGGAGATGGCCATCAAGGCTCTGGCCGTCATGGTCAGCGCCTTCGAGCCGCCCGTCTACTGCTACCACGAGATCGTCCACAACAAGCTGGTCGTCAAGCAGTTCGAGGCGCTGGGCGTAGTCTTCGTGGACGACATCGCGGAGGTTCCATCGGGCGCCCCGCTGATGCTGAGCGCCCACGGCTCGGCTCCGGAGGTCCAGGCCGCCGCCTACGAGCGCGGGGGCTACGTGGTGGACTCGGTGTGCCCGCTGGTGACCAAGGTGCACCACGAGGTGCGGGTGCGCGCCGGCAAGGGCTACCGCATCGTGTACGTCGGCCATGAGGGCCACGAGGAGGCCGTCGGGACCATGGCGGTCGCCCCCGAGGCGATACACCGCGTGGAGTCCGTCGAGGACGTGGCCGCCCTGCCGGAATTCGACGAGCCGGTCGCCCTGCTCGCGCAGACCACTCTCAGCCACCGCGACTGGGCCGAGGTGGCCGACTCCGCACGGGAGCGGTTCCCCGACATGTGGACGCCGGGACGAAGCGACCTCTGCTTCGCAACCACGAACCGCCAGGCCGCTCTCGCCGCCATCGCCGAGCGCTGCGACGTCTTCGTCATCGTGGGCTCGGCCAACTCCTCCAACACTCTGGCACTGGAACGCGTGGCCAACGACATGGGATGCCCCCGTGTGCTGCGCGTCAACCTCGCCTCCGAGCTGCCCGACGACCTCAGCGGCACCGTCGGGCTGACCGCCGGCGCCTCGGCGCCCGAGGAGTTGGTCAGCGAGGTGCTGGAGCGTCTGGCGCCCCGTCAGGGCACCGAGGAGATCAGCGTCACCACCGAGGACGAGTACTTCCCGCCGCCCCGCCAGCTGCGCGAGCTGCTCGGCGCCATCACCGGTTTCGCCGCCGCCAGCCTGGGCGCCGAACCCCCCGACGGAATCGGCGCCGACCGCCTCGTGGAGGCCCGCTCCGTCCTCCAGTAATTCTCTAACCCAACCTCATCGTCGAGCCGAGCAAGACTCGGCCCTCACCATTGAGTGCCAGATCCCGTCACTCCGCCCCCCATTCGCCATCCCGTCCCCCATTCGCCAACCCGGCCCCCATATTCGTCATTCCGGCCCCCCCCGTTTCGTCATTCCGGCGAAGGCCGGAATCCAGTCACCAACCCGGCCTATTCGTCATTCCGGCCCCCCCGTTTCGTCATTCCGGCGAAGGCCGGAATCCAGTCACCAACGACCGGCTCGCCCTCCGGCGACGCCGATCCGCAGGTCCCTCGCGGAGAATCTCCGTCTTGCCCAAATGTCGACTCCGCGAACCGAAAGAGCCGATGCCAACGTTCGAACGCCAGCCATGCGTCTACCTCCTAGCCGGCAAACGCAACGGCACCCTGTACGTCGGCGTCACATCGAACCTCGTCGGACGCGTGTGGCAGCACAAGAACGGATCGCTCGGCGGCTTCACAGAGAAGTACCGCGTCCACCTACTCGTCTGGTATGAGCCCCATCCCACGATGGAGAGCGCCATCCGCCGTGAGAAACAGATCAAGAGTTGGCGCCGTGCCTGGAAGATCCGGCTGATCGAGGAGTCAAACTCGCAGTGGCGCGACCTGTACGACGAAGTCTGCCCATGAGCCAAACCGCTGCGGACCCGCATGGGCGCAAGTGTGATCCACGTGGCGTTCGTCGCATGCCTCCGGTTGCGGTGGCGGTCAATAGAATCGCCGAGGTGGAGGAGGTCGAGCTCCAGGTTGTCGGGCGCAACCTCGCCGAGTTGCGATCGGCCCGCGGGTTGACGTTGCGCGGTCTCGCCGATCTCACGGGGTACACGAGTTCGTACTTGTCGCAGATCGAGCGGGGGGAGTCGGTCCCCTCCCTGTCGGGGCTGGCGGCAGTGGCGGCGGCGCTCGGCGTGGAGATGGCGGTGCTGTTCGAGCAGGCGGCCGGACCCCGCCTGCACATCTCCCGTTCCGAGGACCGCCTGGGGCTTCGCACCGGGCTGTCCAGCAGCGACGAGCCGTCGCACCGCTACACCATCCTCGGCGCGCACGGCAACGAGGGCGCCTACACCGCTCTCATCCATCACCTGCCGCCGGGCGAGCCGCCTCTGCGGTTCCGGCACTTCGGTGAGCGCTTCGGGCTGGTGCTGGCCGGCTCGGTGCGCCTGACGCTCGGAGGCGAGCCGCACGAGTTGGCGGTGAATGATTGGTTGCACTACGGGTCGCACGAGGAGCACACCATCGAGGTGACCAGTCCCACTGAGGCGGCGGTCCTTTGGGTGGTCAGCCCCGCGATCTTCTAGGGAGTCGGCAGGGCATGGCACAACCGAGTGAGGCGCGCGACAGTTTTCGCCGTATCAGCCACGAGGTCGGAGTGCGGCTGGCGGAGCGGCGCAACGAGTTGGGAAAGGTACTCAGCGACGTCGCCGCGGAGGCGGAGGTTTCGACGAGCCACCTGAGCGACATCGAGAA
>JAPPKQ010000340.1 GCA_028819945.1 bacterium
GCGCCAAGCGGTAGAGGGTCGCGATCGCCACTGACGATCGGCCGGACTCCAGCTGACTCAGGAAGGGTTGGCTGACTCCCGCCGCCGCAGCCAGCTTGACCCCGGACATGCCGGCCTTGGTCCGGAAACGGCGGACCCGGCTGCCGATCTCCGCTCCAAGGTCTGGTCCCGGATCAGCGCCGGTCGCCACGATGACTGCCTTTCGGTCCGGCGGCGGTGTCCCCGCCGGAGAGTCGGCGACAGGCCTCGGGGTGCGAGGGCCCGCCAGTCCGATTCACCATAGCTTCGCCGATCCTCAACCCTCGCCTCGTCGGTGCCCGCACGAGGAGTGTGCTGAGCAACCGACCGGCAGTGCCAGTCGGGTGGCCGAGATCTGGATTCCGGCTGTGCCGGAATGACGTGTCGGGGCGCCGGGAGCACTGCTCATCAGTCTTCTAGCGCCGTTCCCGGGAGTAGGGGACCGCCAGTGCCGCCGGGGCGGATCCGCGGCCGGCGGTGGCCGCGGAGGTCATGACGAGGACGAGCAGCGTCGCGATGAACGGGAGCATCGACAGCAGTTCTCGGGGCACCCCCACCCCGAGAAGCTGGAAGGTGAATCCGAGGCTCGAGACCGCCCCCAGCGTGTAGGCGGCGATCAACAGCCGCCAGGGCCGCCAAGACGCGAAGATCACCAACACGACGGCCAGCCAACCGGCGCCGGCGGTGATTCCCGCACTCCAGCTGTTGAACAGGGCGAGGGTCATGTAAGCGCCGCCTGCGCCGGCGGAGGCGCCGCCGAGCGCCACGTGGAGGAACCGTGTGCGGGCGACGCTGATCCCGGCCGCGTCGGCCGACGCCGGGTTGTTCCCCACGGCGCGCAACTCCATTCCTCGCCGCGTCCGGAAGGTGTACGCGCTGGCGGCCGCCACGAACCCCCATGAGAGGTACACGATGGCATCGTGGGAGAACAGGATCGGACCTGCGATGGGCAGGTCTGCCAGCCCGCCCTCGGCCAGCGGCTCGAACGTGCCTCTGCCCGGCCTCAGCGCCACGGGGTCGTCCCCGAGGTCGCCGATGAAGCGCGAGACGCCCGTGCCGAGGATGACCAAGCCGATGCCGGTCACGATCTGGTTGGCGCCGAGCCCGATGGCCAACACTCCGTGAATCATGGCTGTCAGCGCCCCGGCCGCCATGGCGACGACGAGGCCTGCCCACGGGCTGCCGGCCTCGGTCGTCGCCCAGAACCCGGTGACCGCGCCCATCAGCATCATGCCCTCGACGCCGAGGTTCAAGACGCCGCTGCGCTGCGCCAGGATCTCCCCGGTGCCGGCCAGCACCAGGGGAGTGCCCGCAACGATGGCCACGGCGAGCGACTGGATCAGGATGGTGTCGTTCACCGCGGGAGCTTCGAGTCGGGCGCTGCTGCGGCAGGAGCTGAGCGCAGGGTGAAGTGATGGAAGAACTGCCCGCCGGCGACGCACAGCAGCAGGATGCCTTCGAGCGCGATGATGGCAGCCGGGGACACGCCGATCTGGTTGAGGGAGGGGCCCGACGTGGTGATCCCGGCGATCACGAAGGCGGCCGGGACGATGATCCGGGGGTTCAGTCCCGCGACGGCGGCCACGACGATGCCGGTGAACCCGAGGCCTCCCGCCTCGATGGCCCGAGGTTCCAGGGCGTAGGTCACCGAGGTGATCTGCGTCGCCCCGGCTGCGCCGGCGAAGGCGCCGGAGAGGGTCAGCCCGACGATCACCTGGCGGCGGACGTTGATCCCCGCATAGACCGCAGCCCGGTCGGAGTCGCCGATGACTCGCCACTCGAATCCCCGTGCACTCCATCGCAGGTGGAGCCATAGAGCGACGGCGACGGCGACGGCAATGAAGATGCCGATGTCAGCACGCCCCCAGAACTGATGGAGCCGCCCCGACTCCGGAATCACCTTTCCACCCGGGAACCCCAGGTTCTGCCGGTCGCGCCAATAGCTGACGCTCCCGAAGATCAACCAGTTCATGATCCCCAGGGCGATGAAGTTCAACATGAGAGTTCCGACCACTTCGTCGGTGCCGAAGTACGCCCGAGGAACAGCGATCACCAGCGCCCACACAGCGCCGCCCGCTGCGCCGGCCAGCAGGGTCAGTGGAACGACGTAGACCGCCGAGTTGCCCTCACCCAGCGCCAGAGCGGCGCCGGAGGCGGCGATCGCCCCGATGTAGAGCTGCCCTTCCGCCCCGATCGTGTAGAGCCGCATCCGGAATGCGACCGCGGCGGCCAGGCCGGTCAGGATGAGAGGCGTCGTCGCCCGGAGGGTCTCGTGGAACGACCGGACGGAGCCCACCATGGAGTCGGCGACCTCGAGGTAGACCTCCCAAGGATTCGAGCCCGAGAGCAGGATTGGCAACGAACCGCCCAGCAGGCCGGCGAGGATCGAGGAGGCCAAGATTGCGCTTCGCCCGCGGCCCGACGGAAAGACCCGTTGCACGACGGCGATCCGTGGAATCATGCGTCTTCCGTCCCGATGCCGACGCCTGCCATCAACTCGCCGAGGCGTCCCACCGATGCATCCGCGACGGCGAACGTTCCGACGACACGACCCTTGAACATCACGATCAGACGGTCGCTGAGAGACAGGACCTCATCGAGGTCCTCGGAGATCAGCAGCACCGCGAGCCCGTCGTTCCGTCCGTCGGCCAGCGCCCGACGGACGGCCTCGGTGGCGCCGACGTCGAGGCCTCGTGTCGGGCTCGCCGCCACCAGCAGTGACGGGCGGCGGTGGATCTCCCGCGCCAGGATGGCGCGCTGGACGTTGCCGCCGGAGAGCGCCGAAGCCGGAACCCCCGCACGGACGCCGCGGATGTCGAACTCCCGGATCAGATTCCGGGCGATTTCCCTGGCACGGCTGTAGTTCAATAGCGGCCCGAGACGCAACGCCGGATCTCGGTAGGAACGAAGCATGAGGTTGTCCTCGATGGACAGGCCCGCAGCGATTCCCGTGGCCATGCGGTCCTCGGGGATGTACGCCATCCCGTTGTCGCACCGGTACGCCGCCGAGCGCCGCGAGATGTCCTCGGTGTGCAGTCGGATCGAGCCCGTCGTCGGCGCCCGCGTGCCGGCGAGCGCGTCGGCCAACTCCTTCTGGCCGTTCCCCGACACCCCGCACACACCGAGAATCTCGCCCCGCCGCACGCTGAAGCTGACGTCCTCGACGCCGCCAGCCGACCCGGAGGCCCCCGGAACCGTCAGCCTGTCCACCTGCAGGACGACTCGCCCCGGTTCGCTGCCGGCGCGACGCCCCTCGACGCCCTCGACGTCTCGGCCCACCATCTCCCGCGAGAGCGAC
This sequence comes from bacterium, assembly GCA_028819945.1. Taxonomy (GTDB): domain Bacteria; phylum Actinomycetota; class Acidimicrobiia; order Acidimicrobiales; family CATQHL01; genus VXNF01. Next base: position 3,317 of record JAPPKQ010000340.1, read on the forward strand.
CCGGCGGTCGCTCCCTCCGCGGGGCGCGACGAGACGACCTTCCCGGCGCGCATGACCGTTACCCGGTCGGCCACAGCCAGGACTTCGTTCAACTTGTGGGTCACGATGATGATGCCTTGGCCCGCCGCGGCCAACCCCCGGACGTTCGCGAAGAGCGTGTCGGACTCCTGAGGGGTGAGGACCGAGGTCGGCTCGTCGAGGATCAACACTCGGACGCCCCGATGCAGTAGGCGGGCGATCTCCACCCGCTGTCGCTGACCGACCGACAGGTCTCCGACGGCAACGAAGGGGTCCAGTTCCATACCGAAGCGCTCCGCCACCTGCCGGCAGGTGGCCGCCAGCCCGCGCCGGCTGATGCGGCCGGGGGGGCGGGGGCCTGTCTCTTATACACAAATGACGCTGCCGACGACTACATAAGTGTAGATATCGGTGGTGG
>JAPPKQ010000078.1 GCA_028819945.1 bacterium
GGTCTGGGGCGACTGATGTGCGGTCGATGGCGGACCTCGCTGCCGTGAGGTCGGGCCGCAGACCGGAGCGGAACCGGTCGTGAGCTGCGTCCTGGTTGTGGGCGGCGGCGGCCGCGAGCACGCTCTGGTTTGGGCGCTGAGCAGCTCCCCGAGCGTCGACCGGCTGCTGGTGGCGCCGGGCAACCCCGGGACCGCCGGCTGCGACCGGACCGAGAACGTGGCCATCCCGGCGGGCGACATCGACGGGCTGGTGGCGCTGTGCCGCCGCGAGTCGGTCGACCTCGCGGTGATCGGCCCGGAGGACCCGCTTGCGGCGGGCATCGTGGACGCGCTCGCATCCGCCGGGGTGGCCGCCTTCGGCCCCAGCGCCGCCTGCGCCCGGCTCGAGGCCTCCAAGGCCTACTGCAAGCGGTTCCTGATCGACAACGGGATACCGACCGCCGCCGCCGAGGTGTTCGAAGATCCCGATTCCGCCCTCGCCCACCTCGCCTCGCGGCCCGATGTGCCGGTGGTCAAGGCCTCGGGCCTGGCGGCCGGCAAGGGCGTCATCGTCCCCGAGACCGAAGCCGAGGCGGCCGGCGCGGTGAGAGCCATGCTCACCGAGCGACGATTCGGATCCGCCGGCGAGCAGATCCTCCTGGAGGAGCGCCTCTGGGGCCGCGAGGTGTCGGTTCTGGCCTTCTGCGACGGCGAGAGGTTCGCCGTGCTGCCCCCCGCACAGGACCACAAGCGGCTGCGTGCGGGCGACGAGGGGCCGAACACCGGCGGCATGGGCGCCTCCACACCCTCGCCCGCCACCGACGACCGGTTGATCGACCAGATCGGAAGGCAGGTCATCGCTCCGACGCTCGCCGCGCTGGGGCGGGCCGGAACCCCCTACCGGGGACTGCTCTATGCGGGGCTGATGATCACCGACGACGGGCCGAAGGTGATCGAGTTCAACTGCCGCTTCGGTGACCCGGAGACGCAGGCGGTGATCAGGCTGCTGCGCAGCGACCTCTTCGAGGTCATGGCCGCCTGCGCAACCGGATCGCTCGTCGGTGTCCCCCTCGAGTGGGCGCCGGTGGCCTCGGTTGCGATCGTCATGGCATCCGCCGGCTATCCGGTCGCCGGAAGCGATCCCGTCCCCATCGCCGGCCTCGAGGAGGCCGAGCAGCAGGGCTGCGTGGTCTTCCATGCGGGCACCGGAGTCATCGACGGGGCGCTGCACGCCACCGGCGGGCGGGTCTTGGCGGTGACGGCGACCGGGCCCGACGTGGCGACCGCCTCGGCCCGGGCATACCGCGGGGTTGGCGCCATCGGCTTCGAGGGCGCCCAGCACCGCGCCGACATCGGGCGCACACCAGCAGTGGTGCGCCCGTGAGCCGCAGCCCGCCCCGGCACGGCCTGCAGGCGATGTCCACGCCGACCGCCGACTCTTACCGGGCCGCCGGCGTGGACATCGATGCCGGCAACCGGGCGGTGGCGCTGCTGGCGGAGTCGGTTGTCTCGACCCGTACGCCGAACGTGCTGTCGGGGCCGGGCGGATTCGGCGGGATGTACTCGGCGGCGGGCCTCGGTACCGATTCCGTTCTGGTGGCCTCCACCGACGGTGTCGGCACGAAGGCCGAACTGGCCGGCCGCTACGGGTGCTGGCGCGGCATCGGGGTGGATCTCGTCAACCACTGCATCGGTGACATCGTCGTGCACGGCGCACGACCCTTGTTCTTTCTCGACTACATCGCTATGGGCCGGCTCGAGCCCGAGGTGGTGGCCGAGATCGTCGCCGGCATGGCCGATGCCTGCCGCGGCGCCGGCTGTGCCCTGCTGGGCGGCGAGACGGCGGAGATGCCGGGCACCTACGTCCCGGAGGCAATCGATGTGGTCGGGACCATCGTCGGGGCGGCCCGGAAGGATCGGCTCTGGCCCCGACCGGAGGTGGTGCGGGCGGGTGACGCGCTGGTCGGTGTGGCCAGCTCGGGACCCCACACCAACGGCTTCTCGCTCATCCGGCGCCTGCTCGACGAACGCCCCGCTGCCGCGGATGCCGATCTGATCGAGGCCCTGCTCGTGCCCCACCGCAGCTACCTGCCCACCGTGTCGGAGATGACCGCGGCCGGGATCGAGCCGAAGGCGCTGGCCCACATCACCGGCGGCGGCCTCTTCGACAACCTGCCGCGGGTGCTGCCCGATCGTCTCGGCGCTCGCATCGACCTCGGCACCTGGAAGGTGCCCGAGCTGTTCGCCAGACTCGTGGACTGGGGTGGGCTGGCCGATTCCGAGGCGTTCAGGGTCTGGAACATGGGGATCGGCCTCGTGGCCGTCGTGGACGAAGCCGACGCGGAGGTTCTGGGGAGACAGGGCCACTGCGTGATCGGGTCGGTCGTGGACGTCGCCGCTCCGGACGCGGGGACGGTCATGCTGGAGGGGTCCTGGCGGTGACCGGCCGGCTGGTGGTGATGGCCTCCGGAGCGGGTACGAACCTGGGCGCCATCCTCGGCGCCATCGCCGAGGGACGCCTCGATGCCGAAGTGGCCGCCGTGATCGTCAACCGTCGGGACGCCGGGGCGCGCCTGTTGGCCGAGCAGGCCGGTGTTCCGGTCCACTACCGGCCACTGGCGCCCTACCGCCATGAGGCTCGGCCGACGGCCGGTAAGGGATCGGTGACCGCAACGGCATCAGCGGGATGTGGCTGGGATCCCACGGCGGATCGGCGTCGCTACGACGCCGACCTGGCCGAACTGGCGGCGAGTACCGAACCCGATCTCGTGGTCCTGGCAGGCTGGATGCACCTGCTCTCGTCGGACTTCCTCGGGCGTTTCCCGAACCGGGTCATCAACCTGCACCCGGCTCTGCCCGGCGAGTTTCCCGGCTCCGACGCCATCGGCGACGCCTGGGCTGCCTTCGAAGCCGGGCGAATCAGCCGAACGGGTGTCATGGTTCACTTCGTGCCGGACGAGGGAGTCGACAACGGTCCGCTCATCGCAGCCCAAGAGGTGCCCATCGGGCCCGTCGACACGCTGGAAGCGCTGCGCCGGCGGATCCGAGCGGTCGAGCACCGGTTGCTCACCTCCGTGTTAGCGCGGCTTCTGGACGCCCAGCCACGCTTGCTTGCCGGGTCCCGCCCCTAGCGGGGACGATCCCGGGGCTGCGGATCGTCCCCGCTACCCTGAGCCCGCCATTCAGCCGGGATTCGAGGGTCGATGACGCGGGGCAAACACTTCTACATCGAGTCGTTCGACACGCTGCGGCTGAGTTCGTTCCGTGTGGAACAGTCGCCCTTCGCCGACCGTTATGTCACCGATCAGACGGTCTTCTGCCTGTACTGCGACCGTCTGTATCCCGTCAAGATGTCTCCGGACGAGGATCCCATCTCGAACTACTGGAAGTTGCGCCGCGGCGTGTTGCTCTACGACGTGCCGGAGAAGCCGCTGGAGATCGTCGGTCCCGACGCCACTCGGCTGCTCGAGCGGGTCCTGGCGTGCCGGGTCGAGACGCTCTCGGTGGGTCGGGCCCGCTACGGCATCGCCTGCAACGATTTCTCGGCGATCAGGCTGATCAGTTGGGTGAACTCGTCGAGAGGGGCAAGGAGGAGGGAATCTTCGATCCCGAACTCAGTACGGCCGCGGTGACCCTGGTGATCCAATCAATCGGGATCGGGACGCACCTGCTGCTGTCTGCGGGGCGAGACGATCGCCAGATTCCGTCCGAACGCGAGTGGGCCGAGGAGATCAAGAG